>JBKCOY010000077.1:0-4662 GCA_046309555.1 Chitinophagia bacterium | reverse complement strand
GTCCCCTGTCCCTTCTTATAAAACCTTCATCACCCCATTCATAATACTCCAGTGACCAGGGAAAGTGCAAACGAATGGATAATCACCGGCTTTGGCGGGAGCCTTGAAAGTGAGTTTGAATGATTGTCCCGGATTTACAAGTGGTGTAGAATAAAGCACTTCAGGAATTGCAGGAACATAGTTCTTCTCAGCACCTTTTTCATCCTTCATCATTGCATCACCGGCCCTTCCAACTTTCTCCATGGCTCCAGGTTTGGTGAAGACCATGTTGTGCTGCATGGCATCAGGATTCTCCAGGGTGATCTCTACGGTTTGTCCGGCTTTTACAGTGAATTCCTTTATGTCAAACTTCATGGCCTCGCGGATGGTTTTGATGCGAATGCGCTTCACATCACCTGTGGACTGCGATTCAGCCATCAAGCCCCATGCCGTCATCAATCTGTTCAGCCTTTCATTGGTATTTCCGGGATTCAAAGTGGCTACAAAAGCTGCATCGGCAGGCTGGAGCTTGATATTCTTCAACCGATAATTCCATCCCTCTGCGATCGCTTTCACCATGCTGGCCTTGGACTGTGGTTCCATGGTATTGGTGCGCTTGAGGATGGAAACCAATGAATCCACCGGAGCCAGAGAGGCGTAACTTCTAATAGCTCTCTCCAAGGCAAATGCATTCATATCGGCTGGTCTGACAAAGCTGATCTTCATCGACTTCCCATTGTTCAATTTATTGGCTTCCCTAATTTCGTTTGCTTTGTCGATCGCTACACTCAGGTTGTATTCACCAACGATATCGGTGCCAAAACTGATGTTACCTACCCATGGGCCATTGAGGTTTTTATTGATAGAGGCAGTTTCGCCAGCTTTGATGCCATCCTTGTAATTGCGACTGACCTGATCAAACTTCATTCCTTGTCCCTCGAAACGAATATCCAATGGTACAAATACTTCAGGGGCCAGATCTACTGTTCCCTGGTTCTTCACTTCCACAGTAACATTCACACGCTCACGAACAGCAGGTGTGGGATTGTCAAGTTTGATGTTGCTGATCACCAGATCAACGCCTTCAACCTTCTGCGACACCACTGGCTTTGCTGCAGACATCTGGTGCATGGAATGATCCATCGCAGCTTCTGGCTTCTTGGCTGAAGCAGCTGCCTTGATTTGATTGGCCAGGTGCTGTTTCATCAACTTACCACCATTGGCAGTAAGCACGGTAGCAAATGCATCGGGCAACCATCTGTCTTCCACTTCAGTGGCATTATTCAATCTGGTAAAAAATGCTTTTTCTGCAGTGACGTCAAGCGGAGATTTCGAAAACAACAACAAAGCATTCATCACCACCAACAGGTCTTTGTCGTTCAGCAGATCATGCTTCAACACAGCAGCAACAGATGCTGCATTGAAATCCATCAGCTTAACACCATTCTTTCTCACAGCAGAGGAAGGATGAGTGATTGCTGATTCCAGCGTTGCGGCATCGAGTGCATTCAAGCCCTTGAGTGTCCACAAGGCATGAATGACAGGGGCATTGATACCAATCTCATCAACAGATTGATCCCTTGCAATGGCCACCAAAGCTGGTACTACGTCATTCTTGCCTCTTTCCACAAGCATGCGTTGTGCATGCATGCGCCAGAACATGTTGTCGCTTTTCAAGGCAGATAGTAATCCATTCACATCATCTGCTTTGAGTGATATGGGCTGATATGGTTTCGCTTCTTTATAAGAAACGCGATAAATTCTTCCATGGGTAAAATCGCGGAGATCGGTCTCGTAGGCATTACCCGGACCATTGCCAAATCCTTGAGGCGTTGGATTGTGCTGGATGATATAACTGTACCAATCAGCAACCCATACGGCACCATCCGGACCTACCTCGGCAAAAACAGGAGAGAACCACTCGTCGGCGCCCGCCATGAGATTGAAACTCTCTTTATCAGAATAATCCGTTCCCTTGTTCACCATTCGATTCTGGTGCAGTACATGTCCGGTGGGCTCAGAAACAAAAGCAATGTTGTTCCAGTATTTTCTTGGGAAGGCCCTGGCTGTATAAAAATTATGTCCCGCTGCTGCTGTGAATCCACCAAAGGCATCCACCTGGCGCACCTTCTCGGTGATCGGCTTCATGTCGCGGTGAGTATCTGTACTGCGACTTCCGTTCTCTATGTTATTGGCAGAATTGAAATAGCTGTGCGGGATGGCCATGTACCAACCATGAGAGTTGTTGGCAGTAGATCCGAACACGTCATTGGTTTCATTGAAGCCAAAGCCCCAGGTATTGTTGGAGGTATTGGTCATCCATTCGAGTTTGCTGCCATCGGCCTTGAAGCGGAAGAAGGCTTGTCCGAATTGAAGCGTATCTTTTGAATTGCCTACCACTCCCTTGAATCCTGAATATCCCACGCAACCCCAGATCCAGTTGTCGAATCCATAATGAAGGTTAGAGGGCCCGGCATGGGTATCAAAAGTACCAAAGCCGGTGAAGAGAATTTTTTTCTCATCGGCTTTGTCGTCGCCATCATTGTCTTTCAGAAAAAGCATGTGCGGCGCTTGAGAGACGATGAGTCCACCATTGGCAAAAACCATTCCCGTTGGAATACTCAGTCCGTCTGCAAACTTGGTGAACTTATCCGCCTTGCCATCTTTGTTGGTGTCTTCGCAGATCAGGATATAATCACTGCCGCCTTCGGGCTTTCTTTCGTTGGGATAATCTTTGGTAATGAGCACATACATCCTCCCCTTCTCATCCCAGCTGATGGCGATGGGATGCATCACATTGGGTTCTGCAGCAAACAGTTCAAGATTGAAATCAACGGGGACCTGAATATGTTTCATCGATTCTTCAGGAGTCAACGCCAATTGTTGTAATTGCTCACCTGGACGCTTTTCGTAGTTGGGTAAATTAGCAGACTTGTACGCAAAAGGTTGCGGATTGCGCGCCTTGAATGCTGCCAATGCATTGTCGTTTACAGTCCAAAGGATCGCATTGTAAATCAATTCCTGAAATCCTGTTTGTCCCCATGTTCTTTCATCGTGTCCGTATGCGGTATAAAATATTTTTCCCTTACCATGCGTGCGTGTCCATGTATAGGGTTCGGTCTTCGTATCGGGTTTGTCTTTGAATTGATCTGTTTTGATCTCTCTAACCGCCAAGACATTGTTATCCGGCTGCAACTGGCTGTGCAGATAGGTTTCATCATAGGCCGTGAAAGATTTCAATCCGTTCATGATCGGATGTGAACCTTGAACGGTTTGTGTAGTAATGGAATCCATGGTATGCCGCCAGAATTGTCCGCCTACCATCTTCACATAAGCTTCAGAATTGCGGAAGCAATAAGATGCGCAGTGAATGGGAAGAAATCCTTTTCCCGAGGCCACATAATCCAGCAAAGCCTTTTCCGCTTCCGGCGTGATCTTATCCCAATTGGCAAAGACCATCAGGGCATCATACTTGTTGAGGTTGGCGGTATTGATATCGGCCAGGTCATCCGTATAGGTGAAGTTGATCCCCTTAGGGCCCAGTGCTGCCATGATAGAAGGCACACGATCAATGGGACGATGATGGCCGTTGTCACCCAGAAAAAGGATCTCGAGACGTCGACCCTGTTGAGCAGTGGCGAAAGAACTGAGGAGGAGTAAGGCAAAAAGAATACGCATGGCAAAAAATTATGGGTATTAGATCGCAAAGAAATCAGGTAATCGTTTAATGGTGCCCCCTTCCAAGGCCGACTCATGGGCAAGGATGCCTACGGATGTCCAGTTGGCGGATTGGGATGCATTCGGGAATGGATCTCGGTCCTCCACCAAGGCCATCAGGAACTCATGGGCAAGATGCGGATGGGAACCACCATGACCAGCACCCTGGGTAAAGCTCAGGTGGGTATTTTCTGCCACATCATAAACGCCTTTGGTGGTGAAGTCACGAACACCTTCAGGAAGGAGATGAGCATAATCGGGTACCCTTACTTTTGTAGGAATCTCATGTTCCGGAAGCTTGGCTGTATGCAGCACATGCTCTTCATCTTCAATCAGTGACCATTCAAATGATTTTTTAGAGCCATATACTTCAAAACTCTCACGATACTGTCGGGCCACATCAAAGAGAGAACGGTAGACATAGGCACTCAGATCGGAGTTCTTGAATTTGATGTGCGCAGATTCCACAGCAAAGGGTGAATTATGGATCTTGGCCAGTTCTTCACGGATGGTTCCTGATCCGAAGCAGGAAACATATTCCGCTTCGAGTCGCAATAAACCAGCAACGGGACCCACACAGTGTGTGGCATAATGCATGGGAGGTAATCCGGGCCAATAATCCGGCCATCCGTCCATATCCTGCTGATGGGAAGCTTTCAGAAACTGCACCTTGCCCAACTCTCCTTTTTCGTAGAGTTCTTTCACATAGAGAAATTCGCGTGCATAAACCACAGTTTCCATCATCATGTATTTCTTTCCGGTCTCCTTGCAAGCCTGCACGATCTTCATGCAATCCTCCACACTGGTAGCCATGGGAACAGTACAGGCCACATGCTTGCCGGCATAGAGGGCCTTCAACGATTGTTCGGCATGGTTGGGGATGGGAGAGTTGATGTGGACCGCATCGATGTTGGGATCCTTCAGCAATTCATCATAATCGGAGTATCTTTTTTCAATGCCGAAGGC
>JBKCOY010000076.1:0-5337 GCA_046309555.1 Chitinophagia bacterium | reverse complement strand
CACTGTTTATTGTTGTTGACAGTGAAGGAGATATTTGGTGAGGCATTTACGGTTACATCAATGGATGTGGAGTCAATACAGCCAAACTGACTGGTAGCGATGAGGGTTACGGTATAAGTTCCTTCTGCGCCATAAACGAGGGATGGATTTTCAGCTGTTGACGTGGTTCCGTTTCCAAATCTCCAGAAGTAAGATACATTATCACCATTGGTGGTTGTTCGGTTGGTGAAGATAAAGTTATTGACGCCGAGTACTTGAATGGTATCGTTTATGCTGAATGCTGCGACCGGAGATTTTTTTACGGCTATGTTAACCTTGGCGGAATCGGAGCAACCGAAAGCGGAAGTAGCAGTGAGGGTAACGGTATAGTTGCCTTCGTTGGGGTAAGCGTATAAATAGGATGTGTTATTGTTGTTGGTGGTCACTCCATTGCCAAGGTTCCAGGTATAGGTGAGCGAACCTGAAGTGATGGAAGAAGTATTGGTAAAGGTGAAGGCGTTACCTGCCAGACACTGTGTTGCATTATTGGCAGTGAAGGCGACGGTTGGTTTAGGATAAACGGTTACATCTGTTGATGTAGAGTCTTTACAACCGGAAGCGGATGTGGCGATAAGTTTGATGGTGTAATTACCGGGCTGCGTGAAGGTGTAGTTAGGATTAGGGTTGATGGTTGTAGATCCATTGGCATCAACGAGGAACCAGTCGTAGGTTGTGGCTTCCGGTTGGGTAGGAGTGGTATTGGTGAGGATGAAGCTGTTACCGGAGATACACTGATTTTTGTTGTTGACGGTAAAGGAAGGCTTGATGATATTTTTTACGGCAATGTTAACCTTGGCGGAGTCGGAGCAACCGAAAGCGGAAGTAGCAGTGAGGGTAACGGTATAGTTACCTTCATTGGGATAAGAGTATGTTGGGTTTTGATTACCTGAGGAGTTGCCATTGCCGAAGTTCCATGAATAGGTGAGTGTACCTGAAGTGATGGAAGAAGTATTGGTAAAGGTGAAGGCGTTACCTGCCAGACACTGTGTTGCGTTATTGGCGGTGAAGGCGACGGTTGGTTTAGGATAAACGGTTACATCTGTTGATGTAGAATCTTTACAACCGGAAGCGGATGTGGCGATAAGTTTGATGGTATAATTACCAGGCTGCGTGAAGATATAGTTAGGATTAGGGTTGATGGTTGTAGATCCATTGGCATCAACGAGGAACCAGTCGTAGGTTGTGGCTTCCGGTTGGGTAGGAGTGGTATTGGTGAGGACGAAGCTGTTACCGGAGATACACTGGTTTTTGTTGTTGACGGTAAAGGAAGGCTTGATGATATTTTTTACGGCTATGTTAACCTTAGCGGAATCGGAGCAACCGAAAGATGAAGTAGCAGTGAGGGTAACGGTATAGTTACCTTCATTGGGATAAGCGTAAGTTGGGTTTTGATTACCTGAGGAGTTGCCATTGCCGAAGTTCCATGAATAGGTGAGTGTACCTGAAGTGATGGAAGAAGTATTGGTGAAGGCGAACAAATTCTCTGTGAGACACTGTATGCTAGAATTTACTGAAAATGAAACAGCGGGTCTTTCGTAAATAACAACAGATTTTTTCAAAGAGGATATGCAACCATTTCTACTCACAATAGTGAGTGTTATGTCATAATTTCCCGCAGCGCCATAGCTTATTGAAGGATCATTTTGTTTGCTAATTTGACCGTTTCCAAAATTCCATTCCAGATCCTGGATGATAGATATATCAGTATTGTTTGTAAGCTTTATAACATTACCATCTATACACTGACTTGGATCGTCAATATCAAATTGTACAGTTGGATTGTTTTTTACTTTGATGGTGATTGTAGCGCTGTCACTACATGCATTTGAATCAATGAGTTTCAAAGAAACAATATAATCTCCTGGAGATACAAACACATGTTTTGGAACGGAATCACTAGAAGTTGAATTATCTCCAAAATTCCACAAATAGGTTAATTTTCTGCCCTGATTTGTACCACTGTTTGAGAAAACAAATTCATTGTTATTAAGGCAATTTTTTGAACTATCAACCACAATCGAAATAGATGGTGTCGGCAGTACTAATATTACTTTTCTGGCAGTATCGATGCAGCCAAATTCAGATTCAGTAATAAGGGATACTGTAAAGCTGTCAGCTTTATTATAGGATTTGCTTGCATTCTTATTAAAGCTGAGGGTGCTATCTCCAAAATTCCAGGTGTATTTGATCGGGCCGCTATTTAATGTTGACAGATTGTCAAAGCTGAAAGAATTTCCTTTAAAGCATTGTATGGAATCGTTGACCATAAATGAGGAAACTGGTGATTCATATACTGTTATCGTGTCTCTGTAAACAGAGGAACAGCCATAGGAAGAATAGGAAGTAAGGGTAACAATATATGTCCCACTGACAAGGTATCGGTGGGTAGGATCCTTGAGCTCAGAACTGTCATTGTCCCCGAAATGCCATTTATACGTCAGCTGGTCATCTGTAATTGTAGATGAGTTCAAAAAAACAAACTCATTCTCATTGAAACATTGTTGTTTCCTGTTGACTGAGAATGCTGTCTGTGGTGTTTCCTGGATCAAAATAAATTTTTCTGTACTATTTCCACAGCCTGACTGGCTGGTAGCGGTTAATTTAATAACATATATACCCTCTCTGTTGTAGCCATAGGTTGGATTAATTATAGTACTCGTCTTCCCATCTCCAAATTCCCAAAAATAACTAAGTTGACCACTGCTTATCAAGCTTTTATTTGTAAGTGTAAATATGTTTCCCGCAAAGCATTGTATTGGTTGATCAATTTCAAAGAGAGTTGAAGGTGAAGGATTGATTCTGACTATAAAGCCAACACTATCCTGACAGCCAATATTTGTGGTTACAATTAGTTTACCATTGTATGTACCGGTATCGCTATAGCTGTAGTTAGGATTTTTAGAGGTGCGTTGGGTGCCGTCTCCAAATTTCCACAATAAATTGAGTGTGCCACTGTCTACAGAACTTGTACTGTTGAGTTTGACCTGATTTCTATCAAAACACTGAGTAAGATCGTTGCTTGTAAATGAAACCACAGGTGAAGGAAATACACTCATTATTCTCGAAGATGTATCTCTGCATCCGTTAGGATTGATGCTGATGAGTTTTACAGTGAAATTTCCTCTCTGATTGTATTTATAGATGGGGTTAAGCTGTGAAGATGTAACTGATCCATCTCCAAAATCCCATTCAAATCTGTTATTAGGATTTGCAGGAGTTGATGTATTGTTAAATTGAAAACTATTATTCAATAGGCACTGTTGGCTATTGCTTGCAAAAAAAGAGGATCTGGTATAATTGAATATGGTTACACTTCTTATTGCTGTATCAATACATCCATTGGAAGTAGTCGCACTTAAAATCACATTATAAGTTCCAACAGAAGAATATGTTTTCGTTGGTGAGCTTTCGTCAGATGTTGTCCCATCCCCGAAATTCCATTTATATGTCGTGGACTGACCGTTGGTTACAGTATTGTTTAAGAATTCTATTTTGTTTGTTTTGGCACATTGATCAATTAAGTTAATGCCAAATGATGCATCAGCTGATGACTGTACAATTATAACTTTACTTATTGTGTCAATACAATCCTTGTCAGAGATAACAGTAAGCCTCACTGTATATCTGCCTGAGTCTTTATAGATGTAACTTGGATTAGCGTTATTGCTTGTGCTTCCGTCGCCAAAATCCCAAATATATTTTATTGTCCCACTTGTTATGCTTGAAGTATTGGTGAACTTAAAATTATTATTAGACTTACATTGTTCTTCCTTGTTGATAGTAAACGAAGCTTTGGGTTTAGGATAAACGGTGAGGTTTATCTTGGTTGAGTCGGTACAGGAGTTGTCATTGGTAACGTAGAGGGTAACGGTATAGGTACCTGGATTGGAATAGTTGTAAGATGGATTGGCGAGAGCAGAGGTATTGCCATCACCGAACTTCCAGAGATGTTGCGTAACGGTAGTGGTATCGGTGGATGTGTTATTGAACTGGAAGTTGTTTCCATTGAAACACTGGGTAGTATCGTTGATGGAGAATTTGGCTTTTGGTGAAATGTTGACAACAAGTAATTTTGTTAGTGAATCGACGCAGCCTGCAGATGTTCTCACTGTAAGGCTTGAAATATAATTTCCTGGATTGATATAATTTTTAATAGGATTTTTTACAACTGATGTTGTGCCATCGCCAAATTTCCAGATATAAGACAATGTCCCTGATGAAATAATTGAGTTATTAGTGAATATGAATTGATTGCTGGTTGAACAGAGAGAATCACTATTTGTAATGAAAGAAATTTCAGCTTTTGGATAAATGATGGTTGTTACTATTGATGAGTCTTCACAGCCATTTTCATTTATGACTTTAAGTTTTATTTCGTATCGTCCTGAGTTGATATAGTTGTGTATTGCATTTATTGAATTTTCTGTCATCCCATCTCCAAATTCCCATATATAACTTACAGATGATGTTGTGTCCTTAGATAGATTCGAAGTATAAAATATATTACCACTAAAGCACTGTGAGCTGTCGTTGATGGAGAATTTGGCTTTGGGTGATAGGTTGACAATAGTTGTTTTGGAGAGAGAGTCGATACAGCCAAAGGAGGAGGATGCTTTGAGTTGGACGTTATAAATACCGGTGGTGGTGTAGGCATGGATAGGATTTTTTTGTGATGATTTGTTTCCATCTCCGAAGTTCCACTGGTAGAGAAGTGAGCTATTGTTTAGGATAGAGGAGTTGTTGATGAAGGCGAAAGAGTTGTTATTGATACATTGGTTTGAGTCACTGATGGAGAAATCTATGTTGGGTTTAGGAAATATGGTGATATTGATTTTAGTTGAGTCGGCACATTGTCCCTGGTTGTTGTCAATGAGGAGGGTAATGGTATAGGTTCCGGGTTGTGTGAAGCTGTGCTGTGGTTCGAAGCTGTTTTCGGTGGGTGAACCATCGCCGAAGTTCCAGTGATAGGTGGTGTTGTTTTCAATGGTATCGGTAGAGAGATTTTTGAAGATAAAGAGGTTGTTGTCCAAGCACTGTGAGCTGTCGTTGATGGAGAATTTGGCTTTGGGTGAGAGATTGACAATAGTTGTTTTGGAGAGAGAGTCGATACAGCCGAACGAGGAGGATACTTTGAGTTGAACGGTAAAAGTATCGTTAGATGTATAGGCGTGAATAGGATTTTTCTGTGTTGATTGGTTTCCATCACCGAAGCTCCACTGATAAAGGAGTGAGCTGTTGTTTTGGATGGAAGAATTGTTGATGAAGGAGAAGGAGTTGTTGTTGATACACTGATTGGAA
>JBKCOY010000075.1:0-28043 GCA_046309555.1 Chitinophagia bacterium | reverse complement strand
TGATTTTGGAGCGAAGGGAATGCAGTATGGGATTCTCAGTGGAAGGGTTTTGGAAGAGCAGCTTGAGACTACACGGGAGCTGGAATCACAGGATGAGAAAAGAAACAAGCAGGATTTCGCACTCTGGAAAAATGCAGCGCCGGAGCATATCATGCGCTGGCAGAGCCCATGGGGCATAGGCTTCCCCGGATGGCATATAGAGTGTTCGGCGATGAGTACAAAATATCTGGGTGAGGAGTTTGATATTCATGGCGGTGGCATGGATCTTCAGTTTCCGCATCATGAGTGTGAGATTGCGCAGAGTGCTGTATGCAATCACCGCATTCCTGCCCGTTATTGGTTGCATAACAACATGATCACCATTAATGGCAGGAAGATGGGCAAGAGCTACAACAATGTGATCAAGCTCAGTGAACTTTTTGCCGGTACCCATGAGATTCTAACGCAGGGGTATACTCCCATGACCGTTCGTTTCTTCATTCTTCAGACACATTACCGAAGCACTTTGGATTTCAGTAACGAAGCATTACAGGCGGCAGAGAAAGGTTTGAGAAGATTATGGGATGCTTTTACACAGTTGAATCGATTTGATGTTGTTGCGGATAATATCACTGCTGGAGATCTTGATCTTGAGGCACATTGTTATACGGTGCTTTCTTCGTTAGATGACCATATGAATGACGATCTCAATACTGCCAGGGTTTTGGCAGGTTTGTTTGAATTGGTGCCTGTGATCAATTCTATCAAAGACGGTCACATTGCCAAGGATGCACTTACCACAGCTACCATGCTGATGATGAAGGAGAAGTTCAATACTTATCTCGTTGATATTTTTGGTTTGAAGGAAGAGCGAAAGCAGGATGATCAGAAGTTGTCAGCAGTATTACAACTCATTGCTGAGATCCGAAAAGACGCCCGTGCCAAAAAAGACTATGCTACATCCGACAAAATCCGCAACCAGTTGCTGGAAACGGGTATACAGTTTAAGGATGAGAAGGATGGAACGGTGAGTTGGGACTTGGTATAAAATCCTCTACACTCATTATTGTAGTTCCTTCCACAACAAATCTTTCAATTCTGAAAGACCGGTTCCGGATACCGAAGAGATGAACAGGTGAGGGATGTTTTTAGGCAATTCTTTGGTGATGGCTTCTTTTAGCTCATCATCCAGCATATCACTCTTCGAGATGGCGATGATGAATTTTTTATCAAGTAATTCCGGATTGTATTCTTCCAACTCATTCGTCAGAATCTCCAATTCCTTTTTATGATCCTTGCTATCGGCCGGAATCAAAAACAACAGTACCGGATTTCTTTCAATGTGACGAAGAAAACGATGCCCCAAGCCCCTGCCCTCAGCAGCTCCTTCAATGATACCCGGTAAGTCGGCCATGCAGAAGGATCTTCCATCCCGATATTCCACCATTCCCAATTGGGGTGTCAGGGTGGTAAAGGCATAATCGGCAATCTTCGGTTTGGCAGCAGTAATGGAGGAAAGCAGGGTTGATTTTCCCGCATTGGGAAATCCAACGAGTCCCACATCAGCCAGTACTTTTAATTCCAGCACTTTCCATCCTTCCGATCCCGATTCTCCCGGCTGTGCATATTCCGGAGCCTGGTTGGTAGCTGTTGCAAAATTCTTGTTTCCCAGTCCCCCTCTTCCGCCACGCACCCAAACCAGTTCCTGCCCGTCTTCCAGAATCTCTCCATCTTTATTTTCTGATTCCTCATCAAAGGCAACGGTTCCCAGTGGTACTTCTATGATGATGTCTTTTCCATCCCTACCGGTCATGTTGTTCTTGTTTCCGCCTTGTCCGTTTTCTGCGATCACATTCTTGTAATAGCGAAGGTGCAGAAGGGTCCAGAGATGTTTGTTGCCTCTCAGAATGATGTGTCCGCCTCTGCCGCCATCACCGCCATCCGGTCCGGCCTGGGCATTGAATTTGGTACGCATGAAGTGTTTGCTGCCTGCACCGCCATGTCCGCTCTTGCAGAAAACCCTGATCTGGTCGACAAAGTTGGATTTTTCCATTGGGGGTCAAAGATAAGCAATAGGAACGAGGGATAAGGGACAGGTGACAAGGGCGAGGGGAATCTATAAAAGTTGTAATTTCAATGTTGAAATGAAAATTGTACGACTTTTTCAGAATAAGTTTCTCATCGCCACCATCTTCTTTGTGGTGTGGATGTTGTTTTTTGATCACAACAATATTTTTCTTCATCTCCAGTACAGAAATGAGCTGAGTGAGCTGAAAAAAAGCAAGGAGTACTACAAAGAGCAGATTGGCAAAACCCGTAAAGAAGTTGAATTGCTCAAAACCGATCCCAAATGGATGGAGAAGGTTGCCAGGGAGCAGTATCTGATGAAAAGGGATAATGAGGATGTTTTTGTTGTAAAAGAGAACTAATAAAGGCAGTAGTTTCTAGTTATTAATTTTTATTGTGGGCAATATTTGAGCCTGAATCTCGTTTTTACACCAAGCAGCTCCTTTACAATTTCGATCTGCCTTCCATTCCATTCTTCTATCCTATTAATGATCATTGAATCCACGTATCCTTTGTCAATATTATAAATTGATAAAAGGTTGATTATGAATAATTTAAATAGTGATAGCATGCTCCGTTACCTGTACAATGAAATGTCTCCTGAAGAAAGCAAAGGGTTTTTGAATATGATCAATGGCAATGCTGCCATGATGGATCAGTTTGCAGAGCTGAAGGAAGGATATGATGTGTTGAACAGCCTTTCCTATAGTCCCTCGCGCCATTCTCTGGATCGCATCAAAACTTATGCCTCTATCGACGGGATGTCCATGCAATAAATCTACCCCTTCTGGTTCTTTCTGTAATAATTACAGAGATCTGTCAATTTACATTCGCTGCATTTCGGATTTCGGGCAAGGCAGGTATAGCGCCCGTGCAGGATCAGCCAATGGTGGGCTTTGTGCACCAGTTCTTCCGGTATATTTTTGATCAGTTGTTTTTCAGCCGCCAGCGGTGTTTTGGCCCCTCGCGTCAATCCCAGTCGCGCTGAAACCCTGAACACATGTGTATCCACTGCCATATTGGGTTGCTTGTCGATCACAGAAGTGATCACATTTGCCGTTTTTCTGCCCACTCCAGGTAGTTTCACCAGTTCCTCCACCGTCATCGGTACTTCTCCTCCAAAATCATTGATCAGCATTTGTGCCATACCGATCAGGTGTTTCGTTTTGTTGTTGGGATAGGAAATGCTTCTGATGAGGGGGAATAAAGTATCAAAATCTGTTGCTGCCAGTGATGCCGGCTCTGGGAATTTTTGGAAGATGGCTGGCGTAGTCAGGTTGACCCTTTTGTCGGTGCATTGTGCAGATAAGATTACCGCTATCAGCAACTGAAAAGGATTATCATAATACAATTCAGTTTCAGCTTCAGGCATGTTTGCCTGGAAGTGAGCAATCACAGTATCATATCTTTCCTGCTTTTTCATTTTTCACAAAATTAATGTTAATCCAGCTCCCATTTCCCAACTCCCAATTCCCATGTCCCAATTCCCAAAATATCCCTATATTGAAAACACAAAACGAATTGCCATATGAAGCCAATTTTGAGAATACAGCTTTCGCTCATGATGTTCATGCAGTTTTTTGTCTGGGGTGCGTGGTACGGACAAATGAGCAAGTACATGACCGATCAGTTGCATGCAACAGGTGATCAGGTGGGAAGCGCCTATGCAGCATTCTCTGTTGCCATGATTGTGGCACCTTTTTTTGTGGGTATGCTTGCTGACAGATTTTTTCAGGCACAAAAAGTATTGGGAGTGCTCAATCTTCTGGGCGCGTTGATTCTATATGTGCTGACAACCATTTCCAATCCCGACACTTTTTATTGGGTGATGTTGCTCTACTGTCTCACATTTGCACCCACTATTGCGCTTACTGCTTCTATCTCCATGCGCAACATGAATAATCCTGAAAAGGAATTCCCTGCCATCAGGGTCTTTGGTACTCTTGCCTGGATAGCAGTGGTGAATCTTGTTGGTTTCATGGGAGTAGGGGATAAGGTTACCATCTTCCAGATCTCGATGATCTCTGCGGCTATACTCGGTGTGATGTCTTTCTTCCTTCCCAATACTCCTCCCTCGGCTACCGGACCAACTTCATTCGGACAAATTATTGGTAAGGATGCGTTTGTATTGTTCAAAGACAAATCTTATCTGATCTTCTTCATTTCATCAGTACTGATCTGTATTCCACTTTCCTTTTATTATACCTGGGCCAATCCTTCATTGACTGATGGCTTCAAGGCCGCATTCCCATCAAGAGATCCTGCTACTTTCAATATTGAGAATATCATGTCATTCGGACAAATGTCTGAGGTGCTTTTCATGCTATTATTGCCATTGGCCTATGCACGATTGGGGGTGAAGAACATCCTGATCATTGGTCTGCTGGCTTGGATCATCCGCTTTGTATTTTTTGGATATGGTCAGCCCGACACCTCATTGTGGATGCTCTACGGAGCCATTATCTTGCATGGCGTTTGCTATGATTTCTTCTTTGTGAGTGGTATGATCTATACCGATGCGAAGGCTGGAGATAAGATCAAGTCGCAGGCACAGGGACTCATTTCTCTTGCTACCTATGGCATAGGCATGCTGATCGGATCCATTGTTGCAGGAAAAGTGAAAGACATGTATACCGCCGATGGCGTAACAAATTGGACCAACGTATGGTTGGTACCTGCAGGCATTGCCGCATTAAGTCTTGTATTCTTGTTGTTATTTTTCAGAGACAAAAAAACCACTAATGTCTAGTATCTAACGTCTAACGTCTAAAGTCTAACACATGGTAAAATTATCAATGCTCGGTTCCGGATTCATCGGAAGGTTTTATGCGGATTCAATTCAGGGACTAAGAAGCAAGGACAGGATTGTTTCGATCTATTCCCGCAGAGAAGAGCAAGCTAAGAAGTTTGCTGAGGACTATGGTTGTGATCATTATACGACCGACATGGAAGCATCGATTTCGCATCCGGATGTGGACATGGTTTGTATTTCGCTGCCCAACAACCTGCATGAAACTGCAGTCAACCTTTGTATCAAACACAAGAAAGCGGTGATCACTACCAAGCCTTTGGGACGCAATGCCACTGAGGCCAAGCGCATGCTGGAAGCAGTGGAGAAAGCGGGTATCTTCAATGGCTATCTGGAAGATCTTGTGTACACGCCAAAGTTTCTCAAGGCCTATGAAAGTGTAAAGAATGGTGCTATTGGTCGCGTACTCTGGGCCAAGTCAAGAGAGGCGCATCCTGGTCCGCACAGTGATTGGTTCTGGGACAAAGAGCAGGCCGGGGGAGGTTGTATGCTGGACCTGGGTTGCCATTGCGTAGAGATAACTCGCAGCTACATCGGAAAAGATATTCGTCCCGTTGAAGTGATGTGCTGGGCCGATACACAGGTGAAGCCCATTGAAGCGGAAGACCATGCCATTGCATTGGTGAAGTATGAGAACGGAGCGATTGGACAGTTTGAAGTCAGCTGGACCTTCCGTGGTGGATTGGACCTGCGGGATGAGGTGATGGGTAGTGAAGGTACCATCTGGATCAATGGATTTTTGCGCACCGGATTTGATATGTTCACGACTGGTAAAGGGGCCGACTATGTAGCGGAGAAAGCAGAAACGAATTCAGGTTGGTTGTTCCCGGTAGGGGATGAGCTGAATGAACTCGGTTACAATCACATGTTCACAGAGATGTTCAACTGCTATGAAAAAGGAACCAAGCCGAGGGAAACTTTTTATGATGGCTATTTGGTAAATGCTGTACTGGATGCTGCTTACAAGAGTGCTGCTTCAAAGCAGTGGGAACCCATTCAACTCGATGATTGGCGCGGTAGGGTTGGTGTAACCAAGGATAGTCACCTCATTGAATTTGATGCTGATCATTATCTCGTGAAAGAAGAGATGACACACTATGGCACGAAGAAGTTGATTTTGAAGGAGAAGGCGACGGGGAAGATAGTGGAGAGGATTATTGAATAGAGGGGACGAGGGACAGGGGACGAGGGACAAGGGACAAGGGACGAGGGACAGGAGACGAGATGACTACAGAAGGAAGGTGAGAAGTGATTTATGGAAGAGCACCCGAGATGAATAAAAAAAATCAAGGGAGCAGATGATGGTTAGAACCAAATTCTGCTCCCTTTATAATTTTCCTAATCACTCGTCCCTTTTCCCCTGTCCCTTGTCCCTTTTCCCTCGTCCCTTACAAGTACTTCCTGATTTCCGCCACAAGTTCACCTTTGGTAATAGGTGTTCCCTTGATCTTGTTAAATGCCTTTGCATCTACCAGATATACATCACGGATGATCTTGATGAGTTGTCCGTTGTTGATCTCAGGGATCAATATGGTATCAAAATTTTTGATGATGTCTCCAAGATTTTTAGGGAAGGGTCTCATGTAACGAATGTGTGCATGGGATACGGCATGTCCCTCTGCAAGCAGCTCATACACTGCACTCTTGATCGATCCGAAAGTACTGCCCCATCCCAGTACCAATACCTTGCCTTTATCGGCTCCGCTATCGATCTTTTGTTCGGGAATATAATTGGCGATGAGATCCACCTTGGCCTGACGGGTTTTCACCATGTGCTCATGGTTATCCGGATCATAGCTAACGTTTCCGGTGATGTCTTGCTTTTCCAATCCACCGATCCTGTGTTCCAGTCCTTTCGTGCCTGGAACAGCCCAAGGTCTTACGAGTTTTTCATCACGCTTGTACGGTTGCAATTTGGTTTCACCTTCATCCAACCCAGCTTTGAATTTTATATTGATGTCTGGAATATTTTCTGATTGCGGGAACATCCAGGGTTCTGCGCCATTGGCAATGTATCCATCACTGAGGAACATTACGGGAGTCATGTGTTGCAATGCAATGCGACAGGCTTCGAAAACGGCTTCAAAGCAATCACTCGGAGTAGAAGCGGAAACGACTGGCATAGGGCACTCACCATTTCTGCCATAATAAGCTTGCAAAAGATCCGATTGTTCTGTTTTGGTAGGGAGTCCTGTTGAGGGACCACCTCTTTGGATATCAATGATCACAAGAGGAATCTCAAGCATTACTGCTAGTCCCATTGCTTCTCCTTTCAATGCAATACCCGGACCGGAAGTAGTGGTTATCGCCAGTGAACCGCCATAGCTGGCACCGATGGCTGCTGAGATACCTGCAATCTCGTCTTCGGCCTGGAAGGTTTTCACACCAAAATTCTTCATCTTGCTCAGATCATGCAGGATGTCTGATGCTGGAGTGATGGGATAGGTTCCCAGGAACAAGGGTAATCCGCTTTTTTCGGATGCCGCTACCAGTCCCATGGCCACCGCCTGATTACCCATGATGGAACGATAGGTTCCAGGTTTCATTTTGGCTTTTTCAACCTTGTAACGGGTAGTAAAAGTTTCGGTGGTATCACCATAGAAATAACCTGCTTGCAATGCCTTGATGTTGGCATTGAGGATATCATCTTTCTTTCCGAATTTTTCCTTGAGGAAGTTAAGGGTGCTGTCCATATCCCTGCTGTACATCCAATAGAGGAAGCCCAGTACGAACATGTTTTTGGCCCTGTCCTTTTCCTTGGTACCCATGGTGATGTCTTTTAACGCTTCACGCGTCATCTTGGTGACATCCATCCTGATCACTTCAAATCCTTCGAGAGAATTATCTTCCAAAGGGTTAACGCCTTCAGGATAATTGGCCAATCGCAGATTCTTGGCATCAAACCCATCCACATTGGCAATGATTCTGCCTCCACGTTTGATGGCTTTGAGGTTTGATTTCAAGGCAGCCGCATTCATCGCTACCAGCACATCACAAAGATCACCGGGCGTATAGATGGCGTCACTCGAAAATCGCAATTGGTATCCGCTCACACCTGGCAAGGTGCCTTGTGGAGCACGAATCTCTGCAGGGAAATCAGGAAAGGTGGCTAGGTCGATTCCCAACAATGCAGTGTTGTTGGTGAATTGGCTTCCTGTTAGCTGCATACCATCGCCGCTGTCTCCGGCAAACTTGATCACAATGTCACTAAGCAGTTCTTCTTTTCTCTGGGTCATGTCGTGTTATTTAGGGTAGGCATACTTTATAAATTCATTGTATGCCTATTCGTATAAAATTAATTAATTTAGAGGATAAAATCAATCGAATATGGCGCTTTTCAATTCAAGCAACCCAACCCTTTCCGAAAAAACCCTCTCCAGGAATATGTCCATCCCCGGATCCGGGACAATGACATTTGGAGGAACCCTCAATAAGTTTGGCTTTCTATTCCTGATGGTCATGGCCACTGCCTTTTATGTATGGAACGAAGCCAGTGTCGGAAACAGCGTTTCTGGCTATCTCATGGGTGGAGCAATCGGAGGATTGGTCCTGGCCTTGGTACTGATGTTCAAGCCCCTTTGGGCTCCTTTTCTGGCACCGGCTTATGCCTTGTTGGAGGGATTGGTTGTAGGAGGTATTTCTGCAATTTATAATGATGCATTTGCCAAAGTGGCCCCCGGCATTGTGATGCAGGCTGTCATCCTAACCTTCGGCACAGCAATTGCCATGTACCTGCTCTTTACCTTCCGCATCATCAGGGTAACAGAACGCTTCAGGTCAATCATGTTTGCTGCGATAGGCGGAATTGCCCTGTTTTATTTCATCACCTTTATCCTTTCGCTCTTTGGTGTGAATGTAAGCGGATTGCACAATGGAAGCATGCTCAGCATCGGTATTTCCATTGCCATCACTGCCATTGCTGCATTGAGTCTGTTGTTGGATTTCGACAGGATCGAGCAGGGTACTGCCATGGGTGCTCCCAAGCAAATGGAGTGGTATTGCGCATTCGGACTTCTTGTGACGATGGTATGGCTCTATATTGAGATACTGAGGTTGCTCGGTAATTTGTACGGACGCCGCGACTAAAACTATACCCGTTTCTTTTTATTGTAACCTTCTGTGCTTTGAACCTCAAAGCACAGAAGGTTTTTTCTATTGATGATGAAAGTTGGCCCGGCTGATAGTCAAACGGGAAGAAGCATTTGTTTTATTAAAATCCATCTCCATCCAGCATATTACCCAGCCCACCGAGGATACTGCCTTCTTCCCTTCTGCTGGTAGTGCCATAGGAGATGATTCTGCTGGCGAGTCGGGAAATGGGTAAGGTTTGTATCCATACTTTGCCCGGACCTCTTAGGGTTGCAAAGAACAATCCTTCACCTCCAAAGATGGTATTCTTGATGCCTCCCACAAATTGAATATCGTAATCTACAGTTTGGGTAAATGCCACCACACATCCTGTGTCAATCTTCAGCACTTCACCTGGTGTCAGGTATCGTTCAAAAACATGTCCGCCTGCATGCACAAAAGCCATTCCATCCCCTTCCAGTTTTTGCATGATAAAGCCTTCACCTCCAAACAATCCGGTACCCAACTTTCGCTGGAAGGCAATACCTACGTTAACTCCTTTGGCAGCACATAGGAAGGAATCTTTCTGACAAATGATTCTTCCGTCGAGTTGCTGAAGATCCAACGGAATGATCTTTCCTGGATAGGGTGAAGCAAAGGATACTTTTTTCTTGCCGCTTACCATATTGGTAAAAGCGGTCATGAACAGGCTTTCGCCGGTTAGCAAACGTTTACCTGCTGAAAATAATTTTCCGAATACACCTTGGTTCTGACCTGAGCCATCACCAAAGATGGTTTGCATTTGAACGCCCTCATCCATCATCATGAAGCTACCTGCTTCTGCAATGGCGGTTTCCTGCGGATCGAGTTCGATCTCTACATATTGCATTTCTTCTCCATGGATCTGATAGTCGATCTCATGATTGGAGCGGGTGGAGTTTGTTTCCATTCTATTAGATGTTAGACTTAAGATGTTAGTAATTAGGCAAAATTAATAGTTTCATTAAATGGTGAATTACCATCCATCAATAAAATATCATATCAATCTCAAAGGTCTAACGTCTAACAACGTCTAATTCCTCCCATTCCACACCGGCTTTCCCTGAATCTTTCTTACCAGATACATCAATCCGGCAAAAAGGAAGAAGAAGGGGCCTGTCATACCGAGAATGGAAATCCATTTTCCCTTGTAGAACTTTTGCATTGGGCGCTTCAGTCGCTCTGCAATGAGGTACATGGCAGGAACGATCAAAAGGGTCATGAAGAAGGCGAACATCAATCCCCAGATGATGGTGAGCGACAAAGGCTTCCAGAACACGGCATTGTCACCTCCAAAGAAAATATGCGGATTCCAATCGGTGAATAAGGTTACGAAGTTGATGTTGAAGCCTACCGCCAATGGTATCAGTGCAAGGATCGCTGCGAGGGCAGTCAGCAGTACCGGAACAATACGGGTCTTACCTGCTTCGATCACTGCATCCCGAACTTTCATGCCTCTGGAACGAAGCTCATCAGCGAATTCAATCACAAGAATACCATTCTTCACCACAATACCGGAGAGGCCTACGATACCAATACCGGTGGTTACAGCAGCGAAGGTTGAACGGGTGATGGCATAGCCCAGCAATACACCGATCAGACTGAAGATGATCTCAGACAATACGATCATGGTTCTGCTGTACGATCCGAATTGCAGGATCAGGATCAGGAGAATGAATCCTACAGCAATGAACAAGGCATTGCCCAGGAATCCTGCAGTTTCTTTCAATTGTTCTTCTTCCCCTGTCTGCGCAATGGTTATGCCTTCCGGCTTGTCCTTGAATTTGTTGATCTCTTTCAATATCTCTGCATTCACCGCTTGGGGTGTATAGCCTTCTGATACCAATACGTTGGAGAAAATGGTGATCACGCGTTTCTGGTTCTTGCGCTTGATGCTACCATAGGTGTTGCTGATGTTCGATTTCACAACAGAACTGATGGGCACCTGTTTGATCTGCCCACTTGTGAAATCGCGATACGTGATGCGCATATTCAACAGCTCCGAAAGTGTCTTTCTTTGGGTTGCATCATTGCGAACCACAATATTGTATTCTTCTTCACCGATCTTTAGTTTAGAAATCTCCTTTCCAAAAAGTGCTGTTCTGATTTCCATACCCACTTGGCCGGTAGAAATTCCCTGCATCAGGGCTCTTTCGCGGTCAATGGTGAGTCCGACTTCAGGATTTGAAAAATCAACATCGATCTTCAACTCTTCTACACCTGGAATATTTTTATCACTCAGGTAATTGCGCAGATTGATGGCTGTGCTGGTGAGGTCATCAAAATTATCTCCGGAAACTTCGATGTTGATGGGAGATTGGGTGGGCGGACCATTGCTTTCCTGAGCAACGCTTACTTCAGCAGCCGGAATACCTTTGATGGTTTCGCGGATAGCAGTGAGGTAGGCGCTGGTTCCTTTTCCGTCTCTCTCTTCAAAGGGAACAAAATTCACTTGTATCCTTCCGAGTTCGGGGCGCGTGCTTCGGTCGCCGCTATTGGGATCACTGGCACCTACCGCTACATTGGCAATCACGCTTTCGACCAAAGGATTCTTATTCGCATTATCCATTCCCAACACTTTGTTGATCCTGCTTTCCAAAACTTTAACAACTGAGTCAGTATATTTCACATCGGTGCCGGCAGGAAGTTTGAGATATACATAAACGGTATTGGGATCACCTTGTGGGAAAAGCACGACAGGCACATTTCTCATACCAAAGAAAACAAAGGAGAAGATCAGCAATATAAACGTGCCAATCAGCATTTTCACGGGTCTCCATCCGGTGGTTGTCCACCGCAACAATTTCTCATAGCTATTCATCATGGCTGGAAGCAATCTTTCCTGGAAGGCCTTGATTGCATCGGTCAGCACATACGCATTCAGTACCATTAGTCCCGCAAAGAAGAGCAATAGGTTTCCGATAAAACGGAACGATTCATTATTCCCGCCATATCCTCCGAGGTCGAACAAAAGTCCAACTGAGATGAAAATCCAGAACAACGGTTTTTTGAAGACACCTGATTTTTTCTTTTCACCATGATCTTCGTGTGCCATGAAATCTACGGCAAACACCGGGTTCATGATATAGGCTACAATCAACGAAGCGGTTAAGGTAAAGATGAGCATGGTGGGCAGGTAGATCATGAACTTACCGATGATACCCGGCCAGAACAACAGGGGTATGAAAGGAGCAAGTGTAGTTAGCGTACCAGCCAATACCGGGATGAATACTTCGCCGGCAGCATAGCGCGCAGCATCGATGGCGCTGATCTTTCCTTTGCCCTGGACAAAGATCCTATGCGTGTTTTCGATCACCACAATTGCATCATCCACCACGATTCCTAGTCCGAACAGAAGAGCAAACAGTACAATAAAGTTGAGTGTGACGTTTGATCCTACAATAAAATCAGCTGTGGGCAGGAAGATAAAGGCAAGGAACATACTCAAGGGAACGGACAGCGCCACAAAAAAAGAGTTGGTCACGCCCATGAAGAACATGAGGATGATCATCACGAGGATGAACCCGATCACGATGGAGTTCACCAGTTCTTCAAACGCTGCTGATGCCTTGATGCTGAGGTCACCTGTAATGTTGATGTTGAGGTCTTTGGGGAAGACATCTTTTTTCATTTCCTCCACCAGCGTATTGATCTTTTCAGAAGCATTGATCAAGTTTTCACCAGAACGCTTGATGATGCTGAGGGTTACCACATTTTTCCCGTTCAGTCTGGCGAAGCTTTCTTTCTCCTTTATCGTATCCGTAATATGAGCGAGGTCGCGCAGGTAAAGCGGCGATCCGTAAATATTTTTAACGATCACATTGTTCAGATCGAGCGATGAGTTGAACTGTCCATTGAGGCGAAGAGTTCTTTTCTGCTCACCTACTTGCAGCAAACCTCCGGAGATATCGGCATTCTCTCTCTGTATCGCTGTTTCAATATCATTGAATCCCACTTTTGCCGCTTCCATTTTGTAGCGATCAACATTGATCTGGATTTCTCTTTCGGGAGCACCAATTACATCGATCCTGCTGATCTCAGAAAGTTCTTCGATCTTGTCTTTCATTTGTTCAGCGAATTCGCCCAGTTTCACGGCATCATAATCCCCACTCACGTTCACTGCCATGATGGGAAGTTCGGAAAGACTGATCTCCTGAACTACGGGTTCCTGCGTAAGGTCATTAGGAAGATCTTTTCTTGCTTTGTCAACAGCATCCCGCATTTTCTGGAGGGCCACATCTGTTTTTACGGAAGTGCTGAATTCCACAATAATGGCTGAGAAATCCTGCAAAGAGTTGGAGGTAATTTTGTTGATCTTCACACCCGTGATGCCCTTGAGTTGTTTCTCGATAGGTCTCGTTACCAGGCTTTCGATCTCCTTAGGAGAATTGCCAACATAAACTGTTTGCACATAAATATTAGGGATGACTACATCCGGGAATTGTTCTTTTGGGAACGAGACGAATAATCCAATTCCCCAAATACTAATAATAAGTGTGATGAGGTATACTGCTGTTTTGTTTTTGATGGCCCAATCGGTTGGACCGAAAGTCTTGGGGTTTTTCAGCAGTTTGAAGATGGGGTTGCTGTTAGAAGCGTTATCCATAATGCTTTTTTTTGTTTGTCTGGTTTCGGATTATTTTCCCGTGTTGATGCGTTGTCCGTCATACAGACCCTGATATCCTTTGGTGATCAGTTGTTCACCTGCGTTCAGTCCGCTCATCACTTCAATCATGTCATCGTAAAACTCACCAATGGTCACTTCTCTTTTTCTTGCCACCATCTTGCCATTCTCAGTTACAGATACATAAACATATTTGCCTTTCTCATCTGCCTGAACGGTTTCAACTGGTACAACGATTGCATTTTTTGATTGGTGATCGAGAATCTTGACAAGGGAAACCTGGTTGGGTTTGATGGTAGATCTGCTTGGCATTTTACTTTCAGCCAGAAAACTTCTTGAGTTCACATTGATGGTTTCGCTGACCAGGCTGATCGTGGAATTGAAAGATTCGTTGATATCGGGAACGGTGATGACCACCGGCATTCCTTTTCTGATCTTGGCAACATAGTTTTCAGGGACTTCCACAACTGCTTTCATGGAGCTGGGGTTTACAATGGTAATGCCGGCCATGGGTGATCCAACAAAAGTTTCACCTACACGGATATTCACCGCTTCCACGATACCGGAAACTTCAGCCACCACTGAAGTGGTGCTCAATTGCTCTTTCACCAGCGCAATCTGTTTTTCCAGACTTTCCACATTGTTCTTGGCTGATAGATACTGCACTTCCGTTCCGATGCCTTCTTTCCAGAGGTTCTCCTGACGGGTGAAAATATTTTTGGCAAAGGCCAATTGGCTCTCTACCTGTTTGATGTTCTGTTGGAGCAAACCATCTTCCAGCTTCATTAGCAGCTGACCTTTCTTTACATTATCACCGGGTTTGATAAAAATGGATTTTACCTGTCCGCCCATTCCACGGGGTGTTACATAGTAAACATTCTCGGTAGTGATCTTGCCCTGCAGTTCGATGTAGTGAGCAAAGTCGCGGGTTGCTAATGCCGTAATCTCCACGAGCTTTGATTTTTCTGAAGCAGTTGAACCGCCCAGTTTTTGAATTTCCTCTTCCAAAGCTGTGATCTTGGTTGCGATGGCATCACGCTCTTTGGTGAGTTTCTCCAGTGCTGCTTTTTTTGCAGCGAGGTCTTGGTTCTCTTCCTTGTTTCCCGAACAGGCTGCCATGGAGAACAGCATACAAATCATCAGTAACTTTTTCATATCAGTGGTTTGTCTTTTGTGAATTAAATTTTACCCAATGCTCTCATGTAAGAGATCCTTGCATTGATGGCATCAAACATGGCCTGGAAATAATTGGATTCTGCTGTTTCGAGTTCGCTCTGTGTTTGCAAGAGTTCGAAGCTTGATCCCAGCCCCTGCTCATATTTTTTCTTGGTGATATTGTAAACTCTTTCTGCCAGTTGCATATTTCTTTCCTGAATATCTAGATTGGACAAGGCATTGCCCAGCAATGTGCCGGCAGCTTTCAATTGAAGGTCAATGGCACGCTGAATATTTTCGATGGTATTATTGGTTTTCTCCAAATTCAACCTTGCTTGTTTCAGCTTTTGTGCTTTTTGTCCGGCATCGAAAATCGGAACACTCATGTTAACACCCATGACAGAGGTTTTGAACCACTTATCGGAAAAGTTGAACAGATTAAAGGATTGTCCGAGTGCGTTTTTGCTATAGTTCCAATACGTAGCAATGGTAGGAATGTATGAAAGCTTATTTCTTTTTACATCCAGCCCTTGAAGATCTTTCACCACATTGAGCGTTTGAATCTCCTTTCGGTCTGTATACTTGAAATTACCCATGTCAAGAATATCTTTCTTAACCATGTCAATTGAAAGTGTGTCCTTCAGGTCAAGTGTATCTTTCTGATTGATGGCCAGGGCAAATTTCAGGGAGGCTTTACCAATCTCTGTAAGCTGCTCAATCTGATTTGATGTAGTCATGAGATTGTTCAGGGCAACCTGTGTTTTGTCGATATCCAGTCGCTCAGCAAAACCATTCTTGAAAAGTTTTTCCTGATCGTTTTTAAGTTTGTTGAGGCGGTTAATGCTTTGTTTCAGATACCCCAATCTTTTTTCTGCGATGAGAACGCTGTAGTATGCGCGCATCACATTGCTTTTGACCGAATCTTCCATCACACGGATATTGGCTTCGGTGAATTCTATAGCTTTTTTTCTGGCTGCGATCGCAATAAAGAGGTCTGGCTGGAATAGCAGTTGCTGGAATTGAACACCTGCGGATGACTGCCAGGGTACACCGAACTGAGCAGGGAAGAATTGCGGTGGATTGTTGGGTTTGGTAATGGCACTTCCCGCACCGTTCTTCACACCATTGTCTACCAGCACCTGGTAGACCGATGGTGAAATAAAGTCGGGCAAGAGGGTTACAGGGATGCTGAAAAAGTGTTGTGAAGAAACCGAACCGTTCACCTGAGGTAAGGCCTGTCCGATATACTCCTTGTTTTTAGCGATCTGCAATTCTCTGTCGATCTGCAGGTTCTTCAGTTCAGTAGCATTTTTCAATGCGAGCGCTACTGCTTCTTCTGCAGAAAGCTTGTACCGTTGCTGTGCATCGAGCTGAAGGGATTGAAGCAAGAGCAATCCTGATAAAATCAAAGTCCAGCGTCTCATGTTTCCTTTTTTATTATGCATTTATGTTTTTTGCTTTGTTTTTATATTCTTCAATCAATGCGAACCCTTTTTCTGTAGCCAGTCCGTACATGAAATTTTCAATGATCGCGATAGATACTTCAACCAGGTTGTATCGGTTGGCGGGAAATATTTCTACATTGAAAGCGATCTCCAATGATTCAAGTCTGTATTTGGATAGTATGTCTGCATTGATATCAGCCCTGTACAATCCTTCTGCAATTCCTCTTTTGAGGTTGTTGTAAATGATCTCAAGGGTGAACTGATATTTGTGGTCCTTGAATTTGTTGAATGCGTTGAGATGGAATTTTTGCAGATCAAAAAGAACAACGGGATTCATGCTTGTGAAATGACTTACCATCATTTCCATGGTTTTGATCACTTCCTGGATGGCATTTTCAGACTGAAGACAGCATTCCAATGTTTCAGCTTGCATACCGGCAATTTGTTTTTGCAGCACCATGTCTACCAGCTCATCTTTATCGGCAACATGTTGGTAGAGTGTTTTCTTGGAAATGGCGAGGTGGGTGCAGATGTCGTCCATGGATACTGAGCGGATTCCCAGTTTTAAAAAAAGGCTTTTGGCCTGCTCGATGATGCGTTCTTTTGTCTCCATGTTGTTTTCGCGGCGCAAAACTAAGGAAACTTTAAGTGTAAAAAAAGTTTCCGTTGCATATTTTCCCGAAAAATGTTGAACGGCACAAAAAAGGGATAAAAACCTCTTTTTAGTGGATTTTCCCGCTGATTTTGGTTGATTTCCCCCTTTTTAGCCCCGGAATTGCTGTTATATTTGCTTCAAACCTTTACATGAAACCCTTCAAATTCAGCCGTCTCATTTCTTATTTTTTCCAGGGAATGGTCATCCTGGCTCCTATTGTGATCACGGCGTGGACGGTCATCACGCTTTTCAATCTGATCGATGGCATCCTACCAAATTTGCTGCATGTTCTCTTTCCGGATCTGGTCAAACTCGATCCCAACGGAGCTCCAGAAAAAATACCCGGCCTTGGATTTTTGGTATTTGTCTTTTTGTTGCTGATCGTTGGATATATTTCATCATCTTTCATTGTTTCCAAGTTGGTACAGTGGTTTGATACCATTCTTGAGAAAACACCGGGAATTAAAATCATCTACACCACTGTGAAGGATTTTTTTGAAGCTTTTGCCGGCAACAAAAGAAAATTCACCCAACCGGTATTGGTGAGCATTGAAGCTCCTGATGTTTGGAGGGTTGGGTTCATCACGCACGATGATCTTTCGGAGTTTGAATTATTTGACCACGTTTCTGTTTACATCCCCCACTCTTATGCTTTTTCCGGAATTACCTATTTGGTAAAACGTGAACGTATAAAAGTACTCAACAACATCAGTTCTGCTGATGCCATGAAGTTTGTTTTGTCTGGTGGTGTAACGGATGTAGGAGAGGAGGGTTGAGTTGGGAGCTAGGAATTAGAAATTGGGAATTGGGATAAGTTAATAATACTCCCCTCCTGCCGAGGAGGGGTGCCCTGCCGATAGGCAGGGTGGGGTGGTAGACAAACATAATATATTTCTAATGTTGCGAAAGGTATTGATGGGGAGGTTGTTAATGGTGTTTGTTCTTTTAGTGGTATCTGTAACCCCAGCAGGTAGCTGGGGATTTTTTGGGCACCGGCACATCAATTACCATGCTGTTTTTCTTTTACCGCCGGAGATGATCGGCTTCTATAAAAAGCATATCCGGTACCTGGCAGATCATGCCATCGATCCAGACAAAAGAAGATATGCCATGAAAGAAGAAGGCCCCAGGCATTATATAGACATGGACCGCTACCATAATAATATTCAGCTTCTTCCGCAACGATGGGAGGAAGCCGTTCAGTGTTATGGCGAAGACAGCCTCAATGCCCATGGCATAGCTCCCTGGTGGATCATGGTGATGAAAAGTCGTTTGCAGAAAGCATTTGAAGCCGGTGATGCTGACAAGATCCTTAAACTATCGGCAGACATCGGACATTACATTGCAGATGTTCATGTTCCGCTGCATGCAAGCAGCAACCATAACGGACAAAAAACGGAGCAGCATGGGATTCATGGTTTCTGGGAGAGCAGGCTTCCGGAATTGTATGCAGAAAAAGAGTATGACATGCTCATCGGCAGGGCCAACTATCTTTCCGATCCTGCTGCATGGATCTGGCAGCGTGTGCAGGAGAGTGCAGCTGCTGCCGATTCGGTATTGAAAATAGAGAAAACCCTTTCCAACACCCATCCGCCGGATCTGCGATTTTCATTTGAGCAGCGCAATGGGATGGTCGTACGACAATTTTCTTCGGTTTATGCAGGTTTCTATCACCGACGACTAAACGGAATGGTGGAAAGAAGAATGAGGACGGCCATTTTAGGTGTTTCTTCCTTCTGGTTATCAGCATGGATCGATGCCGGTCAGCCTGATCTTTCCGTTCTGAAGGCTGAAGCAAATTGAGTATCTTTGCGGCGCTGCCATCCCCAAGTACGCAATCAAACATCACATGAAACACAACTTCAACGCAGGGCCCAGCATACTTCCCAAAGCAGTCTTTGAAGAAGCCAGTAAGGCCATACTGGATTTCAATGGCACGGGGCTTTCCATCCTGGAGATCGGACATCGCACACCGATATTTGAAGCCGTACTCAATGAAGCTGCAACGCTGGTAAAAGAGCTCATGCAGTTGAATGAGAATAAAGAAGTACTATTTCTTCATGGCGGTGCATCCACACAGTTTTTTCAGCTGCCCATGAATTTTTTAAGTTCAGATACCACAGGATCCTATCTGGATGCCGGTGTCTGGGGTTCCAAGGCCATCAAGGAAGCCAAACTTTTTGGAAAAGTGCAGGTGGTGGCATCATCCAAAGAAAGCAATTATGATCATATTCCCCAAACGTATTCCGTGCAGGAGGATGCCGTATACTTTCATTACACTACCAACAATACCATTGAAGGAACGCAGATGCATGCCATCCCTGATGTGCATGTTCCCTTGGTTGCCGATATGAGCAGTGATATCCTGAGCAGGGTGATGGACTTCAATCGATTTGATTTCATCTATGCCGGAGCACAAAAGAATATCGGTGCAGCTGGCGTAAATCTTGTGGTGGCTGATAAAGCCTTTTTGGAAAAAGGAAAATCCGGACTACCCTCGATGATGGATTACCGACAGCATGTGGCCAATGGCTCCATGTTGAACACACCACCTGTTTTCGCCATCTACGTTTGTTTACTTACCCTGCGCTGGTTGAAAAGTATTGGTGGCGTGGCCGAGATGGAGAAGATCAATAACCAGAAAGCAACATTGTTATACAACACTATTGAAGCACTTCCCATCTTTCATTTACCGGTTGCAAAGCAGGACCGCAGTCTGATGAATGCTGTTTTCACCATGAAGGATCCGTCTCTGGAAGCTCTGTTCCTGCAGACCTGCAAAGAGGAAGGCATGGTGGGTGTGAAAGGACATCGCAGTGTAGGCGGTTTCAGGGTATCAATGTACAATGCTCTTCCCCTCAGCAGTGTTGAAATCCTTACAGAACTCATGAAACAGTTTGCAAGCAAACACGGATAAATATTTTTTATGGCCCATATCTCTCCCTTCAAAGCTGTCAGACCACAACCAGCATTGTCCAGTCAGGTTGCCTCTCCGCCCTATGATGTTTTGTCGAGCGAAGAAGCAAGAATCGCAGTAAATGACAATCCTCATTCCTTTCTGCATGTAACCAAATCAGAGGTTGACATGCCACCATCACTGAGTATTTATGATCCTTCGGTATACGAGAAGGCTAAGTCCAATCTGCATGAGATGCTCTCTGCTGGTGTTTTGCTGAAGGAGGACAAACCCTGTTATTATATATACGAACTGACCATGAGTGGGATCACCCAAACTGGGTTGGTATGCTGTTCATCGGTGGATGATTATGAGCATGACATCATCAAGAAGCATGAGTTTACGCGACCTGAAAAAGAGCAGGACCGAATAAATCATATCTCCATCACTGGTGCGCAAACCGGGAATGTGTTTCTGGCATATCGAAATGTAGCTGACATTGATGAACTGATCGCTGATTGGAAATTGGCATATTCTCCGGTTTATGATTTCAAAGCAGTGGATGGGATCGTTCACCGTATTTGGGTGATCGACGCAGAGGATAAGATCAGCAGTATTACCCGTATTTTTTCTGAACAAGTACCCTGCACATACATTGCTGATGGACATCATCGCGCAGCAAGTGCTGCAAAAGTTCGAAAGGCTTTGGGTGATAAAGCCGGACCTGAAGCCAATGGCTTTCTCACTACATTATTTCCGGCCAATGAACTTCGAATCCTTCCTTATAACCGTGTAATCAAAGACCTCAATGGTCATTCATCTGAAGAACTGATTTCTGCATTGCAGGAAGAATTTATGTTGTCTTCTGCTGATGGTCCCGTTGATCCAAAGGAGCTTCATGAATTTGGTATGTATCTGGATGGGAAGTGGTATCATCTTACGGCTATAGAAGGAACTTACACGGAAGACCCGATCGGTGTGCTCGACGTATCCATCTTATCGAACAACATATTGGAAAAGCTGTTGGATATTGCCGATCAGCGCACGGATAAGCGGATTGACTTTGTAGGGGGGATAAGGGGGTTGAAAGAATTGGAGAAAAGAGTTGACAGTGGAGAAATGAAACTGGCCTTTAGTTTTCATCCTGTTACTATCGGACAATTGTTTGATATTGCCGATAGCGGCAATGTGATGCCGCCCAAGAGTACCTGGTTTGAACCCAAACTTCGTGATGGATTGCTGACCCATATGATCTGAAAAAATCCGAAATTGTAACATGCTTCGCAGAATTCATTTATATACTTTACTGATGTTATCCTCGCCGTTGTTTGCCCAACAGTCGGTGCAGCAATTGCGTGAAACTGCAATCTCCTTTCAGCGGCAGCAGGACTACAGCAATGCCATGATGGTTCTTTCCAAAGCGCTGGAATTGGATCCCAAGAGTTTAATGTTGAATAAAGATGTTGCGTTCACTTATTATCTTGGGGGCGACCTGAGGCGGGCAGCAGAATGGGTAGAGCCGCTCACAGAGCGGGAAGATGCTGATGTGCAAGTTTTCCAGATCGCAGGTAACATTTACAAAGCATTGGAGGAATTCAAGACCTGTGAAAAAATGTACAGGAAAGGGTTGAAGAAATATCCTGAAAGTGGCCCGCTGTTCAGTGAGTTTGGTGAGCTGTTGTGGGAAATGAAACGTCCGTCGGATGCAATTGCCCAATGGGAATCAGGCATCAATCTAGACGCATCGTACTCGGGTAATTATTATCATGCTGCAAAATTCTACTATGCTGCTGCTGATAAGGCGAGAAGTCTGGTGTACGGTGAGATCTTTGTTAATCTTGAAAGTTATTCTGTTCGTACTGCCGAGATCAGAATCCTTCTGCTTGAGTCTTACAAGAGAATATTCATGGCAAATGATGAGAAACATTCGTACGTAAAACCCACTACAGCTTTTGAAAAGCTTTACCTGGATGTGATGGGAAGACAGTCCAATCTTTCTTTGAGAGGCATCACTACAGAAAATCTTCTTATCATTCGTTCAAGGTTTGTGCTGGATTGGTTTAATCTATCCGAAGGCAAGTATCCTCATCAGTTATTTGATCATCAGCAATATCTCATGCGGGAAGGAATGTTCGAAGCCTATAACCAATGGCTTTTTGGTCCGGGTTCTGATCCAAATGGTTTTCAACTTTGGATCAACAACAACAAAGAGCAATACGGTAAGTACACAGACTATCAGAGAAACAAACTCTTCCGTATGCCGTTGCGCCAGCATTATTTTTAGCGTGTGGCCTGCTGATCAGGAATAGATCTTCTCCACTATGTCGCCATACTTTTCCATGATCACTTTTCGCTTGAGTTTAAGTGTAGGGGTCAGTTCACCACCATTGATGGTCCATTCCGTATTGACCAATTCAAATTTTTTCACCTGTTCAACAGGGTTGAAAAGAGGATTGTATTTCTCGATGATCTGTTTGTAATATTCAAGCACTTTTGGATGACGGAGCATTTGATCATGTGAAGAAGTATCAATTCCATTGCTGTTGCACCATGTGCTGAGGTTTGCGAACGAAGGAACAATGAGTGCAGCTGTGAATTTTCTTTCGGCACCCACTACCATCATCTGTTCAATGAAAGGAGATTCCTTCATTTTGTTTTCGATGGGTTGTGGAGCAACATACTTGCCACCGCTTGTTTTGAAGATCTCTTTTTTCCTGTCGGTGATCTTCAGGAAATCACCTTCCACCCAAACGCCGATGTCTCCGGTATGAAACCAACCTTCATTATCGATGCACTCCGCAGTAAGATCCGACCTTTTGTAGTATCCCATCATTACGTTGGATCCTCTGCAACAGATCTCGCCATCTTCAGCTATTTTAACCTCAACATTCCGGATAACTTTGCCCACTGTACCGAATCTTCTTCCATCCTCATCGTATCGATTTACAGAGATTACCGGTGAAGTTTCGGTCAGTCCATATCCTTCCATGATGGTGATCTTACCGGCAGTGAAAACACGAAGCAGTCTTACTTGGCAGGCAGCCGCTCCTGTCACAATCGCTCTTACATTGCCACCCAATGCTTCCCGCCATTTGGAAAAGATGAGTTTGTTTGCAATGGCAAGTTGCAGTTTGTAGAGAGGACTCATACTTTTACCCGCTTCGAATTTGCTCCCCACACCAACGGCCCAAAAGAAAAGATTTTTTTTGATACCGGTAAGTTCTTTACCCTTGCCCATGATCTTTTCGTAAACTTTTTCCAGCAACCTGGGTACGGTTGAGAAAAGCGAAGGCTTTACTTCCTTGAGATTATCACCAATTGTTTCAAGGCTTTCCGCATAATAGATGGATACACCTCTGTACATATAAATGTAGCTGACTACTTTTTCAAAAATATGGTTCAGCGGCAGGAACGACAGAGACTTGTCTTTGGGTCCACATACCGGCTCCAGAATATCTTCCACATTCATGATGTTGTCCAGAATGTTGTGGTGTGAAAGCATGACCCCTTTGGGTACACCGGTTGTTCCGGATGTATATATAATTGTAGCCAGTTCCTTGCTGTCGATTCTTGCTTTTATTTCTTTCAGTGCTGATTCCTCTTCCTGAGTTCCCATCCTCAGCAGATCTTTCCAGTGAAGAGCAGGTTGAATGTCATTGAAAGTGTAGACAGCCTGAACTGTTGGGGTTTGGGAACGAATTGATTGTACCTTATCGTACAGCTCCTGGTCACTGACAAATACAAGTTTTACAGCAGCGTCATTCAATACGAACTCGAGTTCATTTACGCTGATGGTTGGATAAATAGGTGCCAGCACTGCCCCGCACTGTTGTACCGCCATATCCAGAATCAGCCATTCGGGACGGTTGTTGGATAATACAGCAATCTTGTCTCTTCCTTCAATGGTACCATCCTGATAGCCGATGCCCACATGCATGAGTCCCATGCTGAGCTTGTCAACCAGGTCCTTTACTTTCTTTGTGCTGTATTTTTTCCATACGCCATCTTCCTTGGCGGCGAACATATCTTCCTGGGGAAATTGCTCAAGTTGCCAGTCGATGCAATCAAATAATCTTGTAGGTGTCAAAGCAAATCGTTTTGGTTAAGTATAGGAAGCGAATATGATAAATTTAGGAACAAATTGCCTTTTTTGTTCAATACTTATCTAACCATGGCTGCCGGAATTTCCTTTTTCAGCAGATTCTGATAGATGAAACTGTTGTTTTCATTGGTGGAATGCAGGTTTTGATTTCCGCCCCAACCATGTCTCCCACCAGGGTAGAGCATGAACTCAAAATGCTTTTTGCTGTCTTGCAGTTTTCTGATGAGTTGTAAGCTGTTTTGCATGTGTACATTATCATCCATTGTGCCATGATAGATGCGCAACATTCCTTTGTATTTGTCAGCATACGACATTACAGAACCTGCAGCATACCCTTCGGGATTTTCTGCAGGCGTATCCATGAATCTTTCGGTATAATGGGTATCGTATAATTTCCAATCGGTTACACTGCCTCCGGCAAGTCCGTGTGTAAAATATCCTGCACCGGCAGTCAAAGCCATGCAGGTCATGTATCCTCCATAACTGAAGCCTGTGATGCCTACTCTTGTTGAATCTGCACCATGTTCACGCAGCCACTTGACAATGGTGATCCAGTCTTTCAGTTCCCATTTGCCCAGGTTGCGGTGCATATAATTCACACCGGCTTTTCCAAAGTGTCCGCTGGCACGATGATCCATGGCCACCTGTATCAATCCCTCTTTGGCCCACCACTGTGTTTGTCCGTTGAATTGCCATCCATCCCTCACGGTGCCTGCATTTGGACCACCATAGATGTTGATCATGACGGGATATTTTTTAGCAGGATCATAATTGAGTGGCCATGTGATGCGAATGGGTAATTGGAATACACCGTCTTCAGATGGGATGCGGATGATCTCTGTTCTGGCGAGGTCATATTCATCAAAACCTGTACCCTTGCTGTCGCCCAACTCCATGATGAGTTTTCCTTTGTTGTTCAGCAAAGCCAGTTTATCAGGCGTTCCTGCATTGGAGTAACGGGATATGAAATAACTACCGTTAGGGGAGAGTATTGTGTTGTGGGTATAATCACCAAAACTAAGTCGCTGCTGGTTCTTTCCATCAAGGTCAACACGATACAAATCTGTTCTTGCAGAATTATGCTGTCTTGAAGTGTAATAAACAATATTCTTCAGGGTATCTATGTGCACAATATTGGTGCTCCAGTTGTTACCGGATGTGATGGTATGGCGAAGGCTTCCATCCGGATTGTGCCAGTAGAGTTGCTCCCATCCGTCCTTGTCACTTTGCAGGATGAAGCCTTTGTTCCCGTGAAGGAAACGAATGCGACCTCCCTGGTCATCCAGATCGATCCAGGTTTTTTGTTGTTCGCTATAGAGTGCCTTTTTGCTGCCGGAGGCAGGGTCGACTGCATAGATGATGAGCTGATCCTGACCACGGTTCATCCATTGCACCAGCAAGGTTTTTCCATCTGGCATCCAGTAAGGCAATCCAAAATATTGATCATCTTGTTCATTGAAATCAGCCCAGGTAATCTTGCCACCCTCAACACCAGTGATACCAATCTTTACTGTTGGATTAGAATCACCAGATTTGGGATAGCGTGTGTTTTCTGAATATCCGTGTTGTCCGGATTCTCCATAAATAGGGAACAAAGGCACTTTGGTATCATTCATCCGCATGAAAACTATGTTGCGGCTGTCGGGGCTCCACCAGAAAGATCTGTAGCGCGTGGGCCTTCCGAGGATCTCTTCAAAATAAACCCAGCTGGCATATCCATTCAAGATCAGGTCAGTGCCATCATGGGTGATACGGTATTCTTTTCCGGATTTGATGTTGATGGTGTAGAGATCATTCTTTCTGGTGAATGCCACCCATTCCTTGTCAGGTGAAAGTGTTGGGTTTACTTCTGCTTCAGTTGTTTTGGTCAGTTGCTGTGAAGATTGTCCGTTCACAGAAACATAAACATCATTATCCCTCACGGAAACAGTTACGGCAGCACCGGCTTCTTTCGGTACCAGGTCGGTTTGGGTAACAGTGCTTTTACCAGTTTTTGCATCAATAACAAACATTTTCATCGCTGAATCTGGGTGTTCTCTTTTTTGGATCTGCAGTTGGCTGTCATCGATCCATCCCATGACTCTTGGCAGGGTTCCGATAATGTTTGAATTGGCACCGCGCAGCATCTGTGCTTCGGTCATTTGTTTTTTTTGTCCGAATGCACTGATGGTCAACATCATCAATCCAAGGATATTCATTTTTTTCATGGTAATCATTTTGGCTTCGTTTAAGCAATCAATCTCTGTAATTCAATGCTGGTTTTCTATTGCCCAGCAGTGCTTCATATTTATAATCACCTTTCATTTTGAGAAACTCTTCTTTTGAGCGCTGGATGAGGGCAGGATCAGTGAATAGATCGATGGCGGTTAGCGCCATGGTCTTGGCAGCCACCAGCATGCCTTTCGTTCCGATTTCGGTGCCACCGCAAGCTACAGCCTGCCAGCTATGTGCCGGAGTGCCCGGAGCCCATGTGGCGGATCTGAGTCCAACTGTTGGCAATGCGTAGCTTACATCGCCCACATCCGTGGAACCACCACCTGCATCCATTTCAATTTTGAGCGGCTTCACACTGTCAGCTGATTCAATGGCTGGGGCTTTGTACGTAAAAGAGGACTGAATTTTTGCTGCAAAAGCTTTTTCCTCATCCGAATATTTAACGCCGCCAACTTTGTCAAGATTCTTTTGCATCGCTTCGCCGAGGGTTCTGTTCAGCAAAAGATCATGTGTGCCGCCAATGATCTCATAATCCATTTTGGTTTCAGTTCCCAAAGCAGCAGCTTTTGCTGCGGTTACCACACGTTCAAAGATCTGTTTTACCTGATCGCGCTTTGGATGGCGCACATAGTAATAAACTTCTGCAAAATCAGGCACTACGTTAGGGGCCTTGCCTCCATTGGTAATAACATAATGTATCCTGGTTTCCTGTGGGATGTGCTCGCGCATGAGGTTGACCATATAGTTCATGGATTCAACAGCATCGAGGGATGATCTTCCTCTATCTGGTGCACCTGCAGCATGTGCAGAAAGTCCGTAAAACCTAAACTTGGCTGAACTATTGGCCAGTGCGCTGGTCATGGTTATGCTGTTCGCATCTCCGGGATGCCAGTGGATGGCCACATCCACATTATTGAAGAGCCCTGCACGCACCATGTAAACTTTTCCGGAGCCGCCTTCTTCAGCGGGACAACCATAGACCTTGATGGTTCCTGTCAGTTTTTTTTCTTCAATCAATTTTTTGATGGATACACCTGCTGCTACAGAAGCCGCACCAAAAAGGTGGTGTCCGCATCCATGTCCCCCTGCCTGACCAGCAATGGGTTTTTTCTCCGGAACTGCTTCCTGGGCCAATCCAGGTAAAGCATCAAACTCAGCCAGGATACCAATCACGGGTGATCCGCTTCCGTAAGTAGCTACAAACGCTGTAGGGATATCGGCTACGCCCGCTTCAACAGTAAATCCTTCTTTTTTTAAGGTTTCCTGCAAGAGCGCAGAACTCTTTACTTCTTTATATCCGAGTTCTGCATTCTTCCAGATCTGCAGGGATATGTCTTTGTATTGTCCGTAAGAAGCCTGCAAGGCTCCCATGACTTCTGATTTTAGTGGTTCATTGGTTGGCGCTGCGGGCACTTTCTTCTTTTGTGCTTCCGATTGAATAGCCATTGCCAATATCGTTGCAAAGAGGATCAGCGTTCTTGTCTTCATTTCTAGATATTTAGGTCCACAATTTAACGGCTTATCCTTACATTTATGGGAGGCCGCCACTATATTTTTAACGGTCCTTCACGAAGAATCAACTTATAATCATGATCAAGAACAGGCTTACCCGTATGGCAGTGCTGATGCTGCTTTTCGTACATCCTTCCTCATTTGCCCAAACCATTCGCAACAATGCCGGTAATGGCAGGGTTGCTTCATTTAAATTACATGAGTCGCTCAGACTGGCTTCCCCATACCAAAAAATGCAATGGCGGAATGTGGGTCCTGATCTCATCAGCGGACGTGTAACCGAGGTTGCCGGTATTCCAGGAAATAAAAACATCATCTATGCTTCTTTTGCCACAGGTGGTTTCTGGAAGACGATGGATGCAGGGGAGCATTGGATGCCGTTGACCGACAAGCTCGGTACACTTTCGATTGGTGCATTTGCACTTGCTCCTTCCAATCCGGATATCATTTATCTGGGTACAGGTGAAGCCAATATATT
>JBKCOY010000074.1:0-8648 GCA_046309555.1 Chitinophagia bacterium | reverse complement strand
ACATCCTGTTTGCTGATGAGACCAATCTTCAAAAAAGTTTTTGTTGCTTCATCCCCAACCAAATCATGATACTTCACTATGGTCATGCCAGGTTTCAGCAAACTTTTGGCATGGTCATGCAGATGAAGGCAGGCATTGTATACTTCTTTTTGGCGCTTGGTAAATTTTCCGTTTACCGGAACGGTGCGGGTGAGGTCGGCGTTGTATCCGCCAAATTCTGCACCAAAATCCATCAGTATCAGTTCTCCGTTTTTACATTGCTGATTATTGGCCACATAGTGCAGCGTGCGTGCACGATCGCCGGAAGCGATGATGGAGCCGTAAGCGGGACCAGCTGAGCGATTCATCATGAACTCATGGTAGATCTCTGCTTCAATCTCATGTTCCCAAACTCCGGGCTTGATGAATTTCAACAGTCGGCGAAATGTTTTTTCGGTGATGTCGATTGCCTGCTGAATAACCTGTACTTCCAGTGGTGATTTGATCGCCCTCAGATCGCGCATGATCCTCGCACTGCGTTTGTAGTTGTGCAGGGGATAGCGGGATTTCATTTCCGCAGCAAAGCGATAATCTCTAACGGCCAGGAGGTTAGCTTTTCTGTCGTTCTCGTTGGTATTCAAATAAATATTATCAGCCAGGTGAATCATGGGTTGCAGCAATCCGTCAAGCACATCAAGCCATATAATGGTTTCGATGCCGGTCAGTGCTGTAGCTTCATGGGAACGGTGGCGTTTGCCATCCCATTTTTCTTTGAGTTCGTTGGGGCGCACCAGCACCAGTACTTCGCGGTATTTTTTATCGGGGTTCTCGGGGAAAAGGATGAGCATGGTGTCTTCCTGACGAATGCCTGTCAGCCAATAGAGATCGCTGTTTTGTTTGAAAGGATAGAGGGCGTCTCCATTGGTAGGTATTTCATCATTGCTGTTGAAGATGGCGATGCTGTTCTTCTCCATTTTAGCGATGAAGCGTTTCCGGTTCTCAATGAAGATCTTGGGGTTGATGTTCTGTGAATACATGACAGGAAAATTATTTCATGAAAATTAACCTCTAAGGTAACCCATCTCCGATAAATGTCTACATACATCTTTCTAATGTCTAAAGTCTAATGTCTAACGTCTAACAACCCTTCATCCGCAAAACTAAAATACCCATCCGTGCTAACGATGATATGATCCAGCAGCATGATATCGAAGAATTTTGCTGCATGGTTGATCTTTCTTGTAATTTCTTCATCAGCCCTTGAAGGATTGAGGTTGCCGGAGGGGTGGTTGTGGCAGAGGATGATGCTGACGGCTTCTTCCTCAAGTGCTTTTTTGAGAATGATCCTGGGGTCGGCCACCGTGCCGGTCATACCCCCAGAGCTGATGATCTCAAAGTGGCGGATCCGGTTGGCCCGGTTCAGGAAGAGGACCGCAAATACCTCATGGGGGAGGTCCATCAATTTGGCTTGCAGGTATTTCGCAACAGAGGCACTTCCGGTAATGGTTTCCGTAAGGTATTGCTCAGCCATCCTCCTCTTTCCCAGTTCCAAGGCTGCCAAGATGGTGATGGCTTTGGCCATGCCGATACCCTTGGTTTTCATCAATTCCCGGAGGGATAACCTGGATAGGTCAGACAAGCGATTCCTAGATCTTCGCATCAGTTCATGTGCCAGCTCCAGTGCCGATTGCTCCTTGTTTCCATTTTGGATGAGGATTGCCAGCAATTCAGCATCGCCCATGGCATCCATTCCCTTCATCCTCATCTTCTCCCGCGGCCGCTCATCCAGCGGCAAATTTTTAATATTCTCCATTTCCAATGTCTAATTCCTAATTCCTAACGCCTATTTCCTAATTCCTAAATTGTATCTTCGCCCCACCAAAAACCCCTGTCTATGCAACGCAATGGTCCCTCTTGCAAGATCTTCTCCGGAACCAGTTCCCAATACCTGGCCGAACATATAGCCGCGGAAATGGGAATCCCCCTCGGTAAGATCAGTATCCAGAAGTTCAGCGATGGTGAGATCCAGCCAATTTTCCTCGAAAGTATAAGAGGTGATTATGTTTTCCTCGTGCAAAGCACGTTCGCACCGGGGGATAATCTCCTCGAATTGCTGTTAATGATCGATGCGGCGAAACGCGCTTCTGCTTATAAGATCATTGCCGTGATTCCTTATTTTGGGTATGCCCGCCAGGATCGCAAGGACAAACCCAGGGTAGCGATCGGTTCCAAACTGGTGGCCAACCTGCTTACCGCTGCCGGAGCAGACAGGGTGGTGACCATGGATCTCCATGCTCCCCAGATCCAGGGATACTTTGATATACCGGTGGATCACCTCGACAGTTCGGCAATTTTTATCCCTTATATCCGCGATCTTCAGCTGGAAAACCTTACCTTTGCGGCCCCCGATGTGGGAAGTGCCAACAGGATTCGTGAGATGGCCAGCTACTTCAACGTCGAGATGGTGATCTGTGACAAGCATAGGAAAAGGGCCAATGAGATCGCAAGCATGGTGGTCATCGGTGATGTGACGAACAGGGATGTGGTATTGATCGATGACATCTGTGATACGGCTGGTACCCTGACAAAATCGGCCAATCTCCTGATGGAGAAGGGTGCGAGAAGTGTGAGGGCTTTGTGTACACACCCGGTGTTGAGTGGGAATGCCTACGTGAACATTGAGAACAGCGTGCTGGATGAACTGGTGGTTTGTGACACAATACCCCTCAGGGATAGGTCTTCCAAGCTAAAGGTGTTGAGTGTTGCCGGTCTTTTTGCTTCGGCCATCAAATACGCCTACGAAAACCAGAGCATCACCAGTCTGTTTGTCCACTCCCAGCGGAACAAATAGACTCCAACAACGTCATTTTTTAAACACAATACAATGAAGACAATTACAATCGAAGGACAATTGAGGACCGGAACGGGCAAAACAGCCACCCGCCAGTTACGCTCTCAAGACCTGGTACCTGGTGTAATTTACGGGGGTGCACAAGAGGTTAACTTTGCAGTGAAATCGCTTGCCCTGAAGCCTTTCGTTTACACACCTGATTTCCAGCTGGTGGAAGTTAGTGTTGACGGCAAGTCTTACACCTGCATTTTGAAAGACCTTCAGTTCGACAAGGTTACCGACAAACTGATCCACATTGATCTGTTGGAACTCGTAGAAGGCAAGAAAGTTAGCGCTTCTATTCCCCTGAAATTCACAGGAGCTTCTGCTGGTGTAAAAGCTGGTGGTAAACTGGAGATCAGACTTAAGTCGGTTAAGGTGAAAGCCTTCCCTAAAGATCTGAGGGAGAATATCGAAGTGGACATTACCAATCTTGAATTGAACGGAAACATCCGCGTTCAGGACATCGCGGTAGGAAACATCGAGATCCAGAATTCACCCAGGATTCCTGTAGCTTCTGTTACCATGACCCGTCAGCTTAAGCAGGAAGAAGCAGCAGCTACTCCGGCTAAAAAATAAGTTCAATCAATTATCTTTATAGCCCCATGAGGAAATCGTGGGGCTTTTTTTATGGAAAAATTTCTGATCGTTGGGCTGGGCAATATCGGTGCTGAGTATGATCATACCCGGCATAACATCGGTTTTGACATCCTCGATCATTTTGCGGCCAGGCATAACGCCATTTTTTTGGTGGATCGGCTGGCTTCAAAAGCCGAAATTTCCCTGAAAGGAAAAAAAATTATTTGTATCAAGCCAACCACGTACATGAATTTGAGTGGGAAAGCCGTCAAATACTGGTTGGACAAGGAAAAAGTGGAAATGGATCATTTGTTGGTATTGGTGGATGAACTGGCTGTACCGCTGGACAGGATCAAGATCAAGCCGGCAGGAAGTGATGGGGGGCATAATGGATTGAAAAGCATCCAGGAATTGCTCAATACCACCCAATATCCAAGGTTGCGTTTTGGCATTGGCAATGATTTTCCCAGGGGCAGGCAAGTGGATTATGTGCTGGGTAAATGGACTGCAGACCAGGTAAACATTGTAGAAGCCAAAATGAAAAGAGCTTCTGAAGCTATTGATGAATTTGTGTTGATGGGTTTGGAGAAAACAATGGCAGCAGTTAACAACCTTGAATTTTGAGACAAATCGATTCTTGTTTAACTTAGATTCCATTCCTAATCCTATAAGAACCCAGTTACCACCTTATCAAAACACTGTTTTATGAAATTTCTTTGCATTGGTAGAAACTATGTGGAACATGCCAAAGAATTGGGGAATGAAGTTCCGGAAGAACCGGTCATCTTTATGAAACCCAAGAGTGCATTGTTGCAGAACAATTCTCCTTTCTATTATCCTGAATTCACCAATGAGCTGCACTACGAATGCGAGGTAGTCTTGCGCATTTCCAAGAACGGCAAATACCTTCAGGAAAGAAACGCCGGTAAATATTACGATGCCATTTCTGTGGGCATTGATTTCACGGCAAGGGATATACAGTCGGAACTGAAGAAAAAAGGGCTTCCCTGGGAGAAAGCCAAGGCCTGGGATAATTCTGCCGTGCTCGGCAAGTGGCAGCCTATAAGTGAAGGCTTTAAAAAGGATGATATCCGTTTTTCGATGAAAAAAAATGGGGATTATGTTCAGCAGGGCCATACGGCAGACATGATCCACAACTTCGATAAGATTGTTTCATATGTATCACAATATTTTTCACTCAATATCGGTGATGTCATTTTCACCGGAACTCCGAAAGGGGTAGGTGAGTGTGTGGTAGGGGATGAACTCGAAGGATTTCTGGGTGATGAATCCATGTTCAAGCTGATGGTGCAATAGGGCATCAGTTTTCAAAACTGACTTTGGGTATTTATTGAGTCGGAAAATTTGATTAGATTGAATCAAATTCTTTCAATGAAGATTTCATTTCATGGTGCATCGCGTTGTGTAACCGGTTCCAAGCATGTATTGACACTCAAGAGTGGCAAGAAGATCTTGCTGGATTGTGGCATGTTTCAGGGCATGGGTAAGGATACTGATTCCATGAATCGTCATTGGGGATTTGAGCCCCGCGACATCGATTGTCTGGTTTTGTCGCATGCCCACATCGACCATAGCGGACTCATACCAAAACTCGTGAGTGATGGTTTCCATGGTAAGATATATTGCACACCGGCTACAAGAGAACTCACTGCCGTGCTGCTCGAAGATTCCGCAGGCATTCAGGAAGATGATATCAAATATGCCAATAAAAAAAGAATTGCCAACAATCAAGTTCCCTTAAAGCCCTTGTACACCACCGATGAAGCCCATAAGGCCATGGAGCATTTTAAAGTTGTGCAATATGGCAACTGGGTCAGGATCGGGGAAGGTGTTGAGCTTATGTATTCCGATGCTGGCCACATCATTGGCAGTGCTGTTGTTCATTTGAAAATCACGGAAAACGGAAAGACTGAGCAACTGACGTTCAGTGGTGATGTGGGCAGATACAGGGATGTGATCCTGAAATCTCCTCAGGAATTTTCACAGTCGGATTACATCATTTTAGAATCAACCTATGGTAACTCATTGCATGATCTCCATCAGACAACACCGGATCAATTGTTGGAATGGATAGAGAAAACCTGTCTGAAGAAAAAAGGCAAGCTCATCATCCCTGCCTTCAGCGTAGGGCGTACACAGGAATTGCTGTTTGCCTTGAACCAGCTGGAATTGGAAAGACGATTGCCTGAACTTGACTATTTTGTTGATAGCCCACTTAGTGTGCATGCAACAGAGATCGTTAAAAAGTATCCTCAGGATTTTAATAGCCGCATTCAAAAAATATTGGAGCAGGATGAAGATCCGTTTCGTTTTGCCGGACTTGAATATATCAAGACTGTTGATGAATCCAAACTGCTGAATTTCAGAAATGAGCCCTGTGTGATCATTTCAGCCAGTGGTATGGCCGATGCCGGAAGGGTCAAGCACCATATCAGCAACAATATTGAAAATTCGAGGAACAGCATTTTGATGACGGGTTACTGTGAGCCACATTCTCTTGGTGCAAGATTGCTGTCTGGGCGAAAAGAGGTTAATATTTATGGAGTGGCACATGAGGTGCATGCAGAGATTGGCAGCATCAGAAGCATGAGTGCCCATGGTGATTACGAGGATCTTTCTCAGTTCCTGGCTTGTCAGGATCCGAAAGCTGTAAAGAAATTATTCCTGGTACACGGTGAATACGAAGTGCAAATCGATTTCCGTGAAAGATTATTGAGAAAAGGATTTACAGATGTAGAGATTCCAGAGTTGCATCAGGAAGTGGGATTGGGATAATTACCAATTTCCACTGGCACCGCCGCCACCGAAGCTGCCGCCTCCGAATCCGCCAAAGCCGCCGCTGCTGCTGCTTCCTCCACCCCAGCTGCTTCCGCCTCCAGTTGGTAAGAACCATATGCCACCGGGGCCATGTGATCTGCGGTATCCGCCGCCTCCATAGTGTCCGCCGCCGCCACCGCCTCCGCGTCTGATGAAATACATGATCACAAAAATGATGAGCAGCACAAGCACACCCGGCACTTCTCTTTTGCCTTTTTTCTTTCTGTAATTTTCAGGGGCCTTGTACTCACCTTTTGTTGCAGCAATGATGGCATCTGTTCCTTCGTCCAATCCACGATAGAAATCATTGTCCCTGAAATTGGGTTTGATCTGTTCGTCGATGATATGGCTTGCCGTGATATCAGGCAGGGCACCTTCAATACCATAGCCGGTGGTAATATTAATTTTTCTGTCGCCTTTCGACACCAGTAACAATACTCCATTATTGTTTTCCTTGTTACCAATTCCCCATGCACGTCCCAGCTCCACGGCATATTCTGCAATGTCTCTGCCATCCAAAGATTCGATTAGCACTACTGCGATCTGTATTGACGTAGAGTCGTCGTAGGCAACAAGCTTTGTTTCCAACGCTTGTCGTTGATCTGCAGTAAGTATGCCGGTGAAGTCATTCACCAGGCGAGGTGGTTCTGGTCTTGCCGGCATTCCTTTTTGGGAGAATGCGGCAATACTGAACAGACTGAAGAATATCGTGAATAGTGTTTTGATCATTTTCCGAAAACGATCTCATCAGAGAGTTCGTTGTTGTCGTCTCGTTGGTAAGGGAAATTGGTTTTGAGGGCATCGCCAACATCTTTGATCATGCCGCAAATGCCATCCACAAATGCCTCTTGTTTGAATTTGGCAACGATATTCGATACTTCGCTGTTCCAAAAGGCCTGACCCAGCTTTTGATGAATACCTTCATCCCCCAGGATTGCCAGTTGCTTGTCTTTCATGGCGAAGTATAACAATACGCCGTTTCTGTCTTGCGTTTTGTGCATTTCGAGCTCAGCAAAAAGCTCAAGGGCACGATCCATCGGATTGATGAAGCGGCAATGACTTTCGATGAAAAGTCGGATCTCTCCACTGGTTTGCTTTTCAGCAGAACGGATGGCTTGCACCATCCGTTCCTCTTCTGCATCCGCGAAGAATTTTTTTTGCTTTGGCTTGAATAACTCTAGAATATTCATCAGCTTATTTGGTGAAGTCTACTTTAGGGGCTTTATCGGCTCCGTCTTCCGCTTCAAAGAATCCTTTTTCAGTGAATCCAAGAAGGTTGCTGATGATGATCATCGGGAATTTCCTTCTGCTGCTGTTGTAGTCGCCTACAGCATCGTTGAAATCCTTACGGGAAGTCTTGATACGGTTTTCCGTTCCTTCCAGCTGGGTTTGAAGATCCCTGAAGGCCTGTGTTGATTTCAGGTCGGGGTATTGTTCAGCTACTACCAGCAATCTGCTCAATGCGCCTCTCAGTTCATTCTGCGCTTTCTGGAATTCCGCTACTTTTTCAGGAGTAAGGTTGTTGGCGTCAATGGTGATGCCGGTTGCCTTGGAACGGGCATTGATTACGCCTGTCAATGTTTCTTGTTCAAAGTTGGCAGATCCTTTTACGGTGCTTACGAGGTTGGGGATAAGATCGGATCTTCTTTGGTATTCCGATTCTACGTTGGCCCAGGCTGTCTTGACTTTTACATCCTTATCCACCAAACTGTTATAGCCACTGCAACCGCAGCCGCCGAGAAGGAGAATGAAAGCAATGATGGAGATCAGGACAATGTTACGTGTGCTCATTTTGTTTTTTGATTAGAAGGCAAAGGTATATGAAAAGCCCCAAAGCTTTTGTTAACCTTGGGGCTGATGTGCATCCGGTGAGGATGAGTGGTTATTTTTTGATAGCAGCGATGCCGGGAAGTTCTTTTCCTTCAAAAAATTCGAGCATGGCGCCACCGCCAGTGGACACATAACTGACTTTGTCATTGTAGCCGAACTGGTTCACGGCCGCCACGCTGTCGCCTCCGCCTACCAGCGAGAAAGCCCCTTTTTGGGTAGCTTCTGCTACGGCTTCTGCAATGGCTTTGGTTCCGGCCTGAAATTTTTCCATTTCAAAAACGCCCATGGGGCCATTCCAGAGAATGGTTTTGCTGCTGAGGATCACTTCCCTGAAATCAGCGCGGGCTTTGATGCCGATGTCGAGTCCCATCCATCCGGAAGGAATGCCAAAGCTTTCGCAATTGGTAGTTTGGGCATCAGCAGCAAACTTGTCGGCAATGGTGCTGTCCATCGGCAAATGAATCTTAACTCCTTTTGCCTTTGCTTTTTCCAGCAGTTCAGCAGCCAGTGGCAGTCGGTCTTCCTCACAGAG
>JBKCOY010000073.1:0-21032 GCA_046309555.1 Chitinophagia bacterium | reverse complement strand
ATAATTTTGTTGATAACTCGTGGACAACCCCATCCCCCCAAGAGTTATATTTGTCGCCTGACTTCAATTCATTCAATCGATATTAAAACAGGAGATAGTGAGACTAAAGAGTTTAGAAATCAAGGGGTTCAAGAGTTTTGCGGATAAAACTGTGGTGAACTTTGACGAGGGTATCACAGGCATCATTGGTCCCAATGGATGTGGCAAAAGTAACATCGTAGATTCCATCCGCTGGGTGATCGGTGAGCACAAGATCAGCAACCTGAGAAGTGAAAATTTGGAGAGCCTCGTTTTCAACGGATCCAAGACCCGGAATCCGAGTGGTTTGGCAGAAGTTAGTCTCACTTTTGAGAATACCAAGAATCTCCTGCCAACCGAATTCAATACCGTTACGGTTACCAGAAAGTTTTATAAGAACGGTGAAAGTGAATACCGTTTGAATGATGTACAATGCCGTCTCAAAGACATTCACAATCTTTTTCTGGATACCGGTGTGAGCACCGACAGCTATGCAATCATGGAGCTCGGAATGGTGGACGATATCATCAAGGATAAAGATAACAGTCGCCGCAAAATGCTGGAACAGGCGGCTGGTATCAGTATTTACAAAACGAGAAAGAAGGAAGCCAAACTCAAGTTGGATGCTACTGAGCAGGATCTTGCTCGTATCGAAGACCTCTTGTTTGAGATTCATAATCAGCTAAAGGCATTGGAGAGTCAGGCCAAGAAAGCAGAGAAGTATCACGAGATCAAGAAAGAATATAAGATCAAATCAATCGAGCTGGCAAAGGCTGCACTCGAAGGATTCAATGTTCAGTACAAAGAACTAACTGAGCAGCAACAACAGGAATCAGATCGTAAGATAGAGATAGATACGAAGATAGTGAGTGAAGAAGCTGACCTGGAAAAACTGAAGCTTCAATTCATAGAAGAAGAAAAAGCTTTGCAGACTTTACAAGCTGCCTTCAATGAGCTGGTGAACGGCATCCGCAGCAAAGAAAATGAAAAGAATCTGGCACAACAACGTTTGCAATACCTCAAAGAAAAGGAAACATCACTGAATGATTTTCTTTCCAAAGCAGGCGGACAATCGGCCGGACTTGAAGAGAGCATCCGTTTCTCCGCGCAACAGATTGCAGAAGAGGAAAGCAAGCTTGCTGTAGTGCAGGAAACTATCAATCAGCTCAAAGAAAGTGTTGATGACAATCGCAAGGCATTTGATGCCAAGCGAGTGCTGGTGGATGAGTTGAGAAGGCAAAATCAAACACTGCAGCGCAATCAGTTTGAAGCGGAAAAGAATGTAGCCATCAGGGACACATCACTGACCAACATTGAGAAATCGATCCAGCACATTCAGGAGGAGCAAACCCATCGCCAGACACAACTCACAGAGCTGACCACACAGCGTGATACCAATGCCAGCGAGCTTGAAGGTGAAAAGGAGAGTCTCGATGCTTTGCAAACGAAGCATGAGGAAGTGAAGGCGCAGATTCTGGATACGCAGTCCAAACTGGAAAGTTTGCGTTCACACCTTGCAGAAGAGGCTCGGAAGCTCGATAGCAAAAAGAATGAGCATGCGCTACTCAAGAGTTTGATCGATAAAATGGAAGGATATCCTGAAAGTGTGAAATTCCTGCACAACAACAGTGGCTGGAACCATTCTTCTCCTATTCTCTCCGATATTATTTACGTGAAAGAAGAGTTCCGGGCAGCTGTTGAGAATGTGCTGGAACCCTATCTTAATTATTATGTTGTCAATGATCTGGCAGAGGGATTGCAGGCTGTGCATCTGCTCGATGAGAATAAAAAAGGGAAGGCCAATTTCTTCCTGCTCGATCAGCTGAACAAGGAATACGGATCAAAAGATATCAGACCGGATGCAATTGCTGGAACCATATTGGCAACTGACATTGTTGAATACGATGCCAAGTATGCCAACCTTGTCAAGTACCTGTTGGGCAATGTGCTTATTGCAGAAGATGAATCTGCTTTGGCTGCTGCCAACGGTGCCGTTGTGCTCGAACGTCATGGAAAATATGTAAAAGGCAAATATGCCCTCACCGGCGGCAGTGTAGGTCTGTTCGAAGGAAAAAAGATCGGCAGGGCCAAGAATCTTGAAAAGCTTGAAGAAGAGATCCAGGCGCAGGAAACAGTGGTGGCTGCCATTAAAGCGGATATACAGCAGCGACATGATGAAGTGTTGGATTATAACAATCAGTTGCAGGAAAGGTCGATCGCTGATCAGCAGAGGAAGATACAGGAATTGACAAATCGCTCATTTGGTTTCAACAATCGTATTGAGTCAATTCATGCAGCAGAACAATCCGCTCAAAACAGGGTGAGCGATCTTCAGCAGCAGCTGACACAGGGCAGGGAGGCGATGCAGGGATTCAAAACATCTCTGGAACAGTTCAATGGAGAGCTGTCAGCACTTGCAGCACAGATCAATGTGGTAGAAACCGATTATGCCTCTGCAGAAACAGCTTACAATGCCATCAATGCACAATACAATGATGCCAACCTGCAGCTTGCCAAACAACAGGCAAAACTGACGGCAGTCAATCAGGAGGCAACCTTCAGAAAAAATCAGCTAGAAGAGCTGACAAGGCAGATTGAGAGCAGTACTGTACAATTGACGGAAGCTACGGGTAGTATTACCGAAACGGCAGCTGCATTACAAATCATTGAACAGGATTTGCTGGAATTGTATCGCCGTAAGGAAGACGATGGGAAAAAACTCAATGATGCTGATCAGGCTTATTATAACCTGCGTAATACACTCAATGATAAAGAGAGTGAGTTGAGACTTAGGTCAAAAGAGAAAGAGCAGGTCGACCATTTGCTCAATATGATCAAAGACAAGATCAATGAGTTGAGGTTGCAGCTTGCTGGAATCAAGGAAAGACTGAATGTAGAATTCAAGGTTGATATCGACCAGATCTTAGATGATCCGAGAGAGACGGATGAATCTTTGGAAGATCTGCAAGCAGAGTGCGACAGGATGAGAAAGCGTTTGGAAAATATCGGGGAAGTGAATCCAACTGCCATTGAAGCTTTTGTGGAGATGAAGAAGCGATATGAATTCATTGTGGAGCAGAAGAATGATCTGGTGAGTGCGAAAGAGTCGCTGATGCAAACCATACAGGAAGTGGAAACAACTGCTAATCAGAAATTCCTCACCACTTTCAATCAAGTTAGAGAGAATTTCCAGCGTGTTTTCAAAGCCCTGTTCACTGAAGAAGATACAGCAGATATGGTTCTCGAGAATCCGGATGATCTTGCTGAAACCGGTATTGATATCGTGGCCAAGCCCAAGGGTAAACGTCCTACTTCCATCACACAGCTCAGTGGTGGTGAAAAGACACTTACCGCAACTGCACTGCTCTTTGCCATTTACCTGATCAAGCCGGCTCCATTCTGTATACTGGATGAGGTGGATGCTCCACTGGATGATGCCAACGTTGGCAAGTTCACCAACATGATCAGGCAATTCAGCAAAGAATCACAATTTATCATGGTTACGCACAACAAACAAACCATGGCAGCTGTGGATGTGATCTATGGGGTTACCATGCAGGAACAGGGAGTAAGCAAATTGGTGCCTGTTGATTTTAGGAATTTGAATTAGGAATTAGGAGCTAGGAATTAGAAGCTAGGAATTAGAAATTAGTAACTAATAACCAGAGACTAATAACTAGAAATTATAAACTAGATTTTTATTGAAATTATCATTCCTAATTCCTATCTCCTAATTCCTAACATCTAAATTCTAATGTCTAATTACTTCTTCATTGGCATCGCCGGTACAGGTATGAGCGCCATCGCACAGTACCTCAAAGCTGCAGGACATGAGGTAATGGGATCCGACCGGCAGTTTGTTGCAGGCGTCGATAACGAAAGCAGGCTGGCCCTTGAAGCACAAGGTATCTTCTGCTTTGAGCAAGGTGCAGGAGCGCTCACCGATGCCGTGAATCAGGTGGTGGTATCCACAGCTGTTGAAGATACTGTTCCAGAAGTACAGCAGGCCAAAAAAATGGGCAAGACCATCATCAAACGCAGCGAGCTGTTGGCAGAGATCGTCAAAACCAAAAAGACAATAGCTATTGGCGGTACCTCAGGTAAGAGTACCACCACAGCCATGTTGTATGAGATCCTGGTGCATGCAGGATTAAAACCCTCCATCATTGGTGGTGCTGGATTGACAAGATTGATCCGACAGGGATTGATCGGCAATGCTGCCTATGCCGAAGGCGAGTGGTTGATCATTGAAGCAGATGAAAGTGACGGATCTATTGTACAGTATCAGCCTGAGATTGGTGTATTGTTGAACGTAGACAAGGATCATCAAGACCTAGACACATTGATGGATCTGTTCAAGACATTTAAAAATCATTCAAAGAAATTTATTGTCAACCTGGCCCATCCCTTGTCGGCAACCCTTTCAGCAGGATCTGCATTCGACTTTGACTGCACCGAAGGATCAACGGCTTTGATGAATGCAACGGGTTTTCATCAGAAAGGAGCCAACATTGCTTTTTATGTGGATGGGCATTCGTTTATTCTCCATGCGCCGGGCAGGCATAACATGGAGAATGCAATGGCCGCGCTTTCAGTGGCACATAGTCTGGGCATCAGCTGGCATCACTGCAGTGAGGCCTTGAAACAATATGAAGGTATTTATAGAAGGCATCAGGTGTATGGGAGCAAGAATGGACTGATACTGATTGATGACTTTGCCCATAACCCTGTGAAATGTGCTCGTTCCATTGAGGCCTGTCAGCCTTTTTCTGATAAGCTCATCGCATGGTTCCAGCCGCATGGATATGGTCCCACTCGGTTTTTACGACATGATTTTGTGGAAGAAATTGCAAAAGTGCTGAGGCCGCAGGATGAGATCTGGATGAGTGAGATCTATTATGCCGGAGGTAGTGCGGTGAAGGACATTTCAGCTGAGGATTTGATCAAGGATTTGAAAGCAAAGGGTGTCAATGCTTTTTTTGTTTCCGACCGCAAGCAATTACTGGATAGCATGCGTTCACATTTCACATCTTCAACAACCCTGCTCCTCATGGGTGCCCGCGATCCGTCGCTCGGAGAATTTGCGAAGGGAGTATGGGAAGGATTATAATAGTAAGTTGTCAGATGTCATCTAACGTCTCTTCACAAAATCCGTCACCAAAAATGCAATCAGTTTGGCGAGCTGTTTGGCATCTCCATGTAATTGTCCGGTTGCACCTTCACAGATATGCAGACTGGAAACAGTAGGATAGTTTCCTGAGAAACGAAGAAATTGTCTCGCTTCATTCATGCTGATACCCGATGGGTTCTGCCCGCTGGAGCTTACGCCTGAAATAACATCGAGATCTAACTCCACTGCAATGGGTTCGTCATCAACAAATGAAAAAGATTGTGAAACCGATTGAATAAAGTTTAGTCGTTCTTCCACAAAGATCTCTTCGTAGGTGTGGTAGTGAATATTGATGTTGCTGTACAGGTCATCCATCATGCTCTGCGGATTCACATTCTCCTGTAGTCCGATCACGGCATAGCGATGCAGATAACCCTCTTCCATCGCGTAACGGAATGGGTTGCCACTGTGTCTTCCTTCCATTATCCGATAATCTGCTGTGGCTGCAAGATTGACCACATTGATCATGGGCTTTTCTGTCTTTTGCAGCTTGAACAACGCCTTGGCGGAAGCCTTTATGAGTGGATAAGCATTGTTATGGCCACCCCCAATCACGATGGGTATCTTACCAGCAGCAATCACTTGTTTAACAAACTCCTCTACTTCTTCATCGATGATGTTGGCTACTGCATGCCGACAGGCATCCACAAGCTCCTCCTGGTTCGCAGAATTTTTCTCGATCACATCTAACACGGGTTTGAAATCAAAATATCCGGCTAGGATAATCTCCTCTCCGGAACAGGCGTCAGTGCTTTGAAGATTGAGAAAGGATTGTACAAAATGATACCAGGTACTTTCTGTACCCCTGGTGCCATGATTGCCAATGATGCCTATGCTTTCAGGAATACCAAAACAAACATATTTTGCGGAAGGATGGTCCTGAATACTTTCTGTTCCGTTCAACAAAATTCTCAGCTTTTCACCCAACCTGGTTTCATAGCGCCTCAGCCTTATCTGGCTCAGCAACTCCTGTTTGGTATAGAAATGGAAGTGAGACATAGTCTGAAGGTAAATGATTTTTCATAAAAAATATGTAATTTACTCCCTCACCCAGAACACAGTTTAAAACAAGAAACGATGCCTGATTTTGAGATCAAGAAACAGAACAAAGAATACGATGTGGTGATTGTTGGATCCGGTGCCGGAGGAGGCATGGCCGCTTACATGCTGGCCAATCAGGGATTGAAAGTATGCCTGCTCGAAGCCGGTGCAGATTATGATCCTGCCAAGAATATTACCCAGTTGAAAAATCCTTGGGAATCTCCCAGGCGTGGTGCCAGCACCAAGTTCAGGCCCTTTGGTGATTTCGATGCCAGCTATTGGGGCTGGGAAATCGAAGGAGAACCTTATACAAAAGCCTCAGGTACACAATGGGATTGGTGGCGCTCCCGCATGGTGGGCGGACGAACCAATCACTGGGGAAGGATCTCGTTGCGTTTTGGTCCCAAAGACTTCAAAAGAAAAAGCATTGATGGACTCGGTGATGACTGGCCCATCGGATATGAGGATGTAAAGCCTTATTACGATCGTATCGATAAATTGATCGGGGTTTTCGGCACCAATGAAGGATTGGAGAACGATCCTGATGGTATCTTCCTGCCTCCGCCCAAACCCAGGCTGCATGAGATGTTCATCAAGAACTCTGCTGCCAAGGCTGGTGTTCCGGTGATCCCCTCAAGGTTATCTATTCTTACGCAGAAGATCAATGATGATCGCGGACAATGTTTTTATTGCGCACAGTGTAACAGGGGTTGTACGGTTTACGGTGATTTTTCTTCTTCATCAGTCCTGGTAAAGCCAGCGGTGAAAACCGGAAATGTTGACTTGATCACCGGAGCCATGGCGAGGGAAGTGCTGACCAATGATGAAGGACTCGCAACAGGTATTTCCTATGTGAACAAACGTGACTTGATGGAATATCAGGTGAAGGGCAGGGCGGTAATGCTTGCTGCCAGTGCCTGTGAATCTGCACGTTTGTTGCTCAACTCAAAATCACAGCGTCATCCGAACGGACTCGCCAACAACAGCAATGTGGTGGGCAAATATCTGCATGACTCCACTGGTGCTGCCATGGGAGGTATTCTACCGCAGCTCTTTGGCAGAAAGCGTTACAATGAAGATGGTGTAGGTGGTATGCACGTCTATTCACCTTGGTGGGGCGACAACAAAAAACTCGATTTCCCTCGCGGCTATCATATTGAATACTGGGGTGGCATGGGTCAGCCTGCTTATGGTTTTGGCTGGGGCATTGAGGGCATGAACGGACAGTACCCTGTGAACGGACAGCAAAAGGATGCCGGTGGTTATGGTGCTTCCTTGAAGCAAGACTACCGTTATTTCTATGGTGCCGGTGTGGGTATGGCCGGAAGGGGAGAAGCCATTCCGCTTGAATCCAACTATTGTGAGATCGATCCGAATGTGGTTGACAAATATGGTATTCCAGTTTTGAAGTTCAATGTGAAATGGTCGGATCATGAAGTGAAGCAGGCCAAGCACATGAAGGAGACTTTCAAAGAAATCATGCATTCCATGGGAGCAGTAATCACCTGGGGTGATGACGGTCCAGAGAACAGCTATGGTCTGGAGTCACCTGGAAAGATCATCCACGAAGCGGGTACCGTTCGTATGGGCAATGACGCTAAGCGTTCTGCACTGAACAAGAATAATCAGGCACATGATTGTAAGAATCTTTTTGTGGTGGATGGCGGAGCCTTTGTGTCGCAGGCAGATAAGAACATCACCTGGACCATCCTCGCTTTGTCGATGAGGGCTTCAGAATACCTGATGGATCAAATGAAAAAAAGAAATATATAACAGATCCCTCGCTTCGCTCGGGATTATAAAAATTTCAACCCCCTCAACCTCACTAAACCTCACTAAACCTCTCTCAACATTATATATGGACAGAAGAAACTCCCTCAAAGCTATTGCTCTCGGAACCATCGGTGGTGCTGTATTGCTGGATGCTTGTAAATCTGGCGACAACAAGAAAGATGCCGCTACCCGTTTGATCGCAGACGGATTCACATTGGATCGTCAGCCGGAAGAAGTAGAGCAATATGAGAAAGTGGCAGGCAGCACTTTTTTCACAGAGCATGAGATGGCTACCATCACCATTCTGGCAGACATCATCATTCCTAAAGATGATGTGAGTGGCTCAGCTTCAGATGCCAAAGTGCCTGAGTTCATAGAATTCATTGTAAAGGACATGCCATCACATCAGACTCCTATGAGAGGAGGATTGCGCTGGCTTGATCTTCATGCATCCAAGCGTTTTGAAAAGTCTTTCAAGGCTTGCGATGAAAAGCAGCGGATCTCTATTGTTGATGAGATCGCTTATCCCAAGAAGGCAAAGCCCGAAGTAGCACAGGGTGTGGCTTTCTTCAGTCTGATGAGAAACCTGACTGCATCAGGGTTCTATACATCGAAGATTGGTGTGCAGGATATCGGATATCAGGGAAATACACCCAACCAGTGGAATGGTGTTCCCGATGATGTGCTCAAGCAATATGGAGTTGCCTATACCGAGAAGGAAAACAAAGAATGCGTTAAATATTCATAATCATATATTCACCCATCAACGATCATTATGTCAAACAAAAAACTGCAGAGAAGAAATTTCATCAAAGCCGGTGCTGTGGGCATGGCGGCTTTTACCATTGTTCCCCGCCATGTGATTGGCAAGGGATATGTTGCGCCAAGTGACAAGCTCAGGATTGCCGGCATCGGTGCCGGTGGAAAGGGCGAAAGCGATATTGCTGAATTTTTCAAAAGTCCAAATGTTGAGATCGTAGCTCTTTGCGATGTTGACGATCGTTCAGCTGCCAAAACAAGAGCGCTGCATCCCAAAGCAAATTACTACAAGGATTTTAGGGTGATGCTGGAGAAGGAAAAAGATGTGATCGATGCCTGTTCCATCTCCACACCTGATCATACACATGCTGTTGCAACACTCGCTGCCATGCAGCTCGGCAAACATGTGTATACACAGAAGCCATTGACACACGATATTCATGAGGCCCGCGTTTTGACCGAGGCAGCTAAAAAATACAAGGTTGTGACCCAGATGGGCAATCAGGGCGGTTCGGGAAATGGTGTGCGCCGCACGCAGGAACTTATTGCTGCCGGACTGATTGGTGAGGTTACCCATGTACAGTGTTGGACCAACAGGCCGGTATGGCCACAGGGTATCCCTACACCTACCGGTAATTTTGATATCCCGAAAGAACTCGACTGGGATCTTTGGTTGGGTACTGCAAAGAAGATCGACTACAATCCTGCTTATCTTCCGTTCAACTGGAGAGGATGGTGGGCGTATGGTACAGGTTCACTCGGTGACATGGCGTGTCACATCATGGACCCTGTTTTCCGTTGTCTCCCGATTTTGTATCCATCCAGTGTGGAGTGCTCTGTAGCCTCTATCTGGAAAGCCATGTGGGATGATACCGCAAATACTGATGCTTGTCCTCCTTCCACCATCATCCATCTTTCTTATCCCAAGACCAACGGCAAACCCGGAGAGATCAAGGTTTCCTGGTATGATGGCGGATTGTTGCCACAGCGTCCTGATGAATTGTTACCTGAAGAGGAGTTTGGAAACTGGGATGGCGGTGTTTTGTTCATCGGAACCAAAGGTAAGTTGCTGGCGGATTGCTATGGTGCCAACCCCAGGTTGTTGCCAACCAAACTCATGCAGCAGGTGACCTTACCACAAGAAACCATCAAGCGTGTACCAGAAGGACATTACCTGCAGTGGGTGAATGCCTGTATCGCAGGATATGGCAAGGGTCAAACCAGTTCACCTTTCGAATTTGCTGCCCCCTTTACAGAGAGCATCTTGATCGGTAATCTTGCCATCAGAAGCTGGATGATGAAGAATCCTAACCTCAAAGGCTGGAATGATAAATACCTCGGTCGCAAGAAGTTGCTGTGGGATTCCAAGAACCTTCGCATCACCAACTTCGAACCTGCCAATCAGTACGTGAAGCGTGAGTACAGAGATGGTTGGAAACTGGAACTCTGATTGATAAGACCAATTGATACAATAAAAAAGACCGGATTAAAATCCGGTCTTTTTTTGCTTTCAACATTTTTAATTTTCCAATTCCCATCTCCTATTCCTCATTGCTCTTTGCCAACCAAAGTCCGAAGAACATCAGGAAAATGGCAATGCCGGTTGCCCCAAACAGGAACGCTGTCAAAAACTTTTGTACAGGTACAAACAAGCACATGGTTACAGCTACAATGAAATAAATAACGTAGAGGAAGATCAGTGTATGTATTCTCTTATCCATTTGATTTCTTTTGTTTCACAAATGTCGGATTTTTTTTTGAACCTCAAAATCAAAACTCCAATCTCCCAACTACCAATCACTCCCTCACCCTGAAATTAAATACGATCGTACCGATCTGTTCTTCAGCCCCATCCGCATCGGGATTGAATTTGAGTTGTTTCGCTTTTTGCAGTGCGATGGCCTTCATGGAAGCATTGGCTGTAGTGGTTCCGCGGGGTTGTATCGTTGCATTGATCACATTGCCAACATTGTCAACTTTAATATCAACTGCCACTTTTGCATTTTCGTCGAAGTCGTCTTGGAAAGAAGGGAATCTATTGATCTTTCTGCCCTGCAGGCCTCTTGAAATGGACACCCCATTACCTGCGCCGTTGCCCTTGCCACCGTTTCCGGTATAACTGTCTGAATTTGGTGAGCCATTCAATTTACCCTGATCCCCTTTACCACCTGCAATTCCCTGTCCGGAACTGGCCTGGTAACTGTCTGCATTATTACCTCCGGCAGCTCCCGTTTTCTGACCTTTGTAAACATATTTCGGTTGGGGAGGTGCAGGGGGAGTTTCTACCGGTTTGGCTTCCTCTTTTGGTTTTGGAGATGGTTGTGGAGCAGGGACGGGCTTGGCATTCACTTTGGGTTTGACAACAGGCTTGGGTGTTTCCGGAATTGGTTTTACAGCGGGCTTCTCTTTAGGCTTTTCTACCGTTTTTTTGATGATGGCTGGTGGAGCTTCCTTATCGTAGTCGTTAGTTTCTACTTCTTTTTCCGCTGCTGGTGCAGGTGTTGGTGCAGGAGAAGGAGGCGGGGTTTCTGCAACTGCCATCTCATTATCGGCCGGCTCTCCCGGAACAAGGGGTTGAACATCACCCAATCCTGTTTCGCTGTCTCCCAGGTTCACTTCCATTCCCTCTTCTTCCTTTTGTTGCGCCGCCTCCGGCGGCGCCCATGAAATGAAGAAACAAAGCAACAGCAATCCTGCTATGACCAGCAAGGTGTAGGCGGAGGCTTTGAGGTTTTTGTTAGTCATTAGACCTTAGACTTTAGATGTTAGATTTTGTAGTGTTGAATAAATCGGTTCAAATTTTTATTATCCTAAAATTGGTTTTTTTTTGGATATAATAAATGGATTATTTGTTAAAAGACAAAACAATCTCTAAAGCTTTAAATTTTTCTAACGTCTTACGTCTAACGTCTAACGTCTAATGCGCAAAATTCCTCTCATAGTCACCCTTAATCCTCTCCATGGGCGGATTGAAGTATCCGAATTTCAGATCAGGGAATTCATCCCTGATCATTTCCATCATGTTTCTGATACCCATGATTTCAGGTGTTTCGGTGATTTCCATTTTACGCAGATACCAGTCGGGATCGATGTTGAAATTTCTCCACTGTATCATTTTTAAATTTGTCTCCTTGATGAGTTTGCGCAGGGCCTCGTATTCAGCTTCCGTATCGGTCATTCCCGGAAAAACAAAATAATTGATAGAACTCCATCCTCCGAATTCATCCAAAACTTTCAGGCTTTCCACGATGTCTTCAAAACTATAATTATTCGGACGATAATATTTTTCGTACCACGACTTCTGTGCAGAGTTGGTACTAACGCGAATGGAGTCAAGTCCTGCCTCACAAAGAGCCCTCACAGCCTTTGGCATGGAACCATTGGTATTGATATTGATACTGCCCCTTGAAGTATGTTTGCGGATCTCTGCTATGGCCACCTTGATGGTCTCCCACATCAGCAGGGGCTCACCCTCACATCCTTGTCCGAAACTCACGATCGGATAGGGGGCATTCATCAGATGTGGTACCGTGAACTCAACGATCTCTTCCGGACTGGGCTTGAATTGAAGCCTGTCTTGCGGAGAAGTGATGGATTCGGATTCCGGCTGAAAGGAAATGCATCCAATACAATTGGAATTGCAAGCCGGAGAAGTAGGGATTGGGCATTCCCAGCGTCCGATGAAATAGTTGCGGGCAGCTGGACAAGTATAGGTTCTGCAACAGGTTTCAGCGAGGTGAGTGACCAATCGGTTGTTGGGATATGCTTCCAGCATTTGTTCAACACCCAGCTCTATCTTTTCAGGGTCATAGCCGGCACATTCCTGGCGTATGTCTTTTTCTATTCGCACTGCTGTCACATAAAAAGCATTGTCGTACCATCCTGCTGCGGTATAACAGAACAGAGGTAAAGTTTCAGCATCCGGATCTGTTTCAAATGCTGCAATGAAAGTGCCGGTATGGGCAGGGGGAATGAAAGCAGCAACGGCCCATCCTTTTTCACACAATCGCAGATCGCCAGTTAGCACATCGATTCCTATTCCTTTTCTTCCGGGCAATTCATACAATGAGCCACCATCCGGAAGCGGGATCCATTCTTCGGTTTCAACCGGGAAGGCATCCCAGCAAGCGCGTCCAATCGCATAGAGGGTCTGGTCCTCAAAAAGATTTCCCTTGCCGTCTGAATAGAGGAGATAAGGTGAATGTGTCATCTTGTGCAAAGTTAACCAAAACCTTACGGATTGGCTGCTTTCAGTTGTTCTTGGCAAAATGCATTGAATTCATCATCATCCACATCATAGTCATCGTCATCCTCATCATCGGTGGTTGCTTGAATGAGTCGGTTATTTTTGAAGTCGATCGTGATCATGCCATCTCTGATAATCACATTGTTCAGTTCCTTCCAGCTGATCTTTTCCTTCCATAGTTTGGCAAGCACCAGCTCGTTGGATGTGAATCCGATCTCAGTCTTATGGATAAAAAACTTTTCAATCAAGCCGATTACCAGAAAAGTTATATTGGAAAGGCCGCTGTCAGTTAGCATGACCAGTCCTACTCCTGCCGTGACCAGCGGTGCTCTGAATCGGATATCTTTCTTTTTTTTCTTATCGATGTAATTGCTTACCAGAAAGATCAGTACGATGATCAGGCAGGAGTAGAGTAACCATGAGCGGGGTGTGATGAAGAGGTTGACGATCAGAATGATGACTGCCAAAAGGGAGAGGAGCCAGCCTGTTTTTTCGATTAGGCTACGATTCGGATTTTTAAGCACAACCACATAATCGTATACCTTGCTTTTGCCCATGATCTTTATTTGTCGCAAAGCATCAGGTTGCAAAGCTTGAACAGAATCCTGGCACCCACGTTTTCATCCCATCCGTCAGTGCTTACGCCAGTTTCAGAAAGATCGAAGCCGATGATCTTTCTTCCGCTGTTCCTGATCTTCCGGAAAAGATAGTTGATTTGTTCCAGGTCAAATCCTCCGGGAACTGGAGTGCCGGTATGTGGACAAAGTTTGGGGTCAAGCCCATCAACATCATAGCTGATATAAACCATTTCCGGTAGCTGATTGATGATCTCATCGGAAATACTCGCCCATGTTTGTCCTTCGAATTGTCTCTCTTTCAATTCTTTTTCAAAATATGTCACTACACGAAAATCACTTTCGCATACATAGTTCCATTCATCTTCACAATAATCCCTGATCCCCAGTTGTATCAATTTGCTTACCTGAGGGAATTGCGAAAGCACGTTGTACATGATCGATCCATGGGAATATTCCAGACCTTCAAAAGACCTGCGCAGATCGCAATGCGCATCGATCTGCAGGATGCCGAAATCAGGATTTCTCTCTGCAAGGGCTTTGATCAAGCCCAGTGCTGTGCTATGATCCCCACCAAGCAGGCCAACTTTTTTCCCTTTGTTCAGTTGCTCCAGGCATTGCTCATGCACCCAGTCATTCAATTTTGCTGTTCCCTCATTTACCTCCTTCAGGGTTTTGCTCATGAACTTATTCGTTTCAACTTTCTCTCCAGAGTTGATGAAGTTGAGGTAGAGTTCATTCTCTTTTCTGAGGAAATCATTTTTGAGCAGAATTTTTTTGTCGACCGGCTTCATAAAAACCCCCTTCTTCCAGCTGTTCTGAAATTGGCTGTCGTAAAGGTCTACCTGTAAGCTGGCTTTGAGGATTTGCTCCGGTGCCCGGGCAGTTCCGTGTTTGAAACTCACCGTTACTTCCCAGGGAACGGGAACGATGATCAGTTCAGCAGTATCTTCTGTGTAGGGGAGTCCGAACAAATTGTTGTTCGCAACACTCACGCCATTAGGGTCGAACCGGGAAAGGTCAGCGATCATTTTTTAGAAATTCGGAGTGCAAGGTAAGTGAAAAATGGGACAGGAATCGTTACACAAAGCAGCAGGAAATGAATATTTATCAGCTAACTTTGCGGACACCTGTTTTTTTATGAAAAAACTTCACATTTTTGGTTTGATTTTGATCGCTGGTGCCATTGCAGCACTGCTGACGCTGATGGATGATATAAGTACTTATGATTCAATTGAATCAGCTAAAAAGAAGGAAGGCAAATTCGTTCATATTATTGCCAAGGTTGATACCACCAAGCCCGTTATTTATGATCCACTCAAGGATCCCAATTATCTCGCGTTCACAGCTGTGGATTCCCTCGGATTTTCTGCACCTGTGGTCTACCGCAACGCTAAGCCTACGGATTTTGAAAAAAGTCAGCGCGTGGTCATGAAGGGATCTATGGCGGGAGAGACTTTTGAATGCAAGGAGATCGTGCTGAAATGTCCTTCTAAGTATACTGACGAAAAAGCAGCCACTTTATGATCAAATACAACGGAGAGCACCTGCTCATAGGTCAGATTGGTCTGTTGCTGACCCTTCTTGCCTTCTTTGGAGCAATGGTGGCGGTTTATGCGAACTTCAAAGCTTCTAATGCCAATAATGAACTGGAAGAACGGCCTTGGCAAAAGCTAGCAAGGATCTCGTTCATTGTGAATGCCATTGCGGTTGTGGGGTTGTTTTTGACATTGTATCTCATCATCTACAATCATTATTTCGAATACAAGTATGCCCATCAGCATTCAAAGCGTAGTCTTGATATGCAATACCTCCTGAGTTGTTTCTGGGAGGGGCAGGAAGGAAGTTTCATGCTCTGGGGATTCTGGAATGCCTTGTTGGGGATTTTATTAATCCGTTGGTCTAAGAAGTGGGAGTTTCCAGTGATGACAGTGATGAGCTTGGTTCAATTGTTCCTCGCCAGTTTTCTCATCGGGATTTATTTCTTTGATGTCAGGATCGGTACCAATCCTTTTGTGCTCATGCGCAATGAGTTTCCGGATGCACCCATCTTCCAGGATGCGGATTACCTGAGCAAATATCTCACGGATGGAAATGGGTTGAATGTTTTGTTGCAGAACTACTGGATGGTTATACATCCGCCTATTCTTTTTCTTGGTTTTGCATCATCAGTTGTGCCATATGCTTACGCTGTAGCGGGACTTTGGAAAAAAGATCATGGTGGCTGGGTGAGGCCGGCACTTCCCTGGTCGCTTTTCTGCGCAGGGATATTGGGACTCGGCATCATGATGGGTGCAGCATGGGCGTATGAGTCGCTCACCTTCGGCGGATACTGGGCTTGGGATCCGGTGGAGAATGCTTCAATGGTGCCCTGGTTATTGTTGGTGGCTGGCATTCATACACTGTTGATTTTTCAAAGCACCGGATACTCTTTGAAGGCAAGCTACCTTTTCATTGTCCTTGCATTTATCTTCGTGCTGTATTCTACTTTTTTAACACGTACTGGTGTTCTTGGCGATACATCAGTCCATTCCTTTACCGGTGAGGGCAGTACATTGTACTGGCATCTGATCATCATGCTTCTTGGTTTCATTGGTCTTCCATTGGTATTGTATTTGCGTGATCGGAAAAATATTCCTGTCATCGTTAAAGAGGAAAGCATGACCTCACGTGAGTTCTGGATGTTTGTGGGATCGCTGTTGCTGTTGATTTCAGGCATCTATATCATTGTGCTTACCTCACTGCCTTTTATCAACAAATTGTTTGGAACCAAATGGGCCATAGGAGAAGATGTGGAATATGTCTACAACAGAATTATGGTTCTTGTTGCGGTTATCATTGGTGTGCTGACTGCCTTTGCACAGTATCTCAAATACAAACAAACGGAGAGCAAATACTATTGGTCGAAAATGCGAGTTCCACTTGTGGTCAGTATACTGGCTTTTGTGATAATTGCTTATTTCGGGGAGATCCGTTATGATAAATATGGGTTAGGGTTCTTGGTAGCCATTCACCTTGCGCTGATGATGTCGGTTTATGCAGTTATTGCGAATGCTTTTTATCTGGGTACGGTATTGAAGTGGAAAATGAAAGCTGCAGGTTCATCCATTGCTCACTTCGGTTTCGGAATGATGATTGTAGGAATTCTGATTTCCTCTGCCAACAAGGAATTGATTTCTGAGAACAGAACTGGTATTGCCGTAAAGGGCCTGAAGGATGCAAAGGGTAGGGAAGAAGATCCCCTTGAGAACATCACCCTGATCCACAATATCCCCACTCCGATGGGGAAGTATATAGTTACTTATTTGGGTGATTCTATTGAGGAAAAGAACAATAAGGTTTACTTCAAGATCAACTTCATCAAGACTGACACATCAGATAATCATGTAACGGAGCAGTTCAATGTTACGCCGAATGCTTTTCTGATGAAGTCAGATGAAGGAACGCAATTGTCGTCCAACCCGGGCGCACGTCATTATCTCACAAATGATGTTTTTGTGTACATCACATCCTGGCTCAATCCGGATAACATTACCGATACTGCCAGTTTCCGTTATACGAAAATAAAATCGGGAGATACTGTTTATTATTCAAATGGATTTGTGATTGTGGATCGACTGGTTTCCGCAAATAAGAATGACAACAAGGACCTGCCTTTGGTAGATAGTGCATGGATCTCTGAGCTTACTGTCTTTTCAAAAGAAGGCAGAAGGTCAGATGCCACGCCAGCTTATTTTATCAAAGAGGATATGCCATCGATCAAAACAGATACAATCATGGACCAAGGGCTTGTTCTTAGTTTGCAGAAGAGGGCATCAGGGGCAGTAGAATTGGGTATCAAGGAATCAGATGCTGCTATGCGCTACATTACCATGAAAGCCTACCGATTCCCCTGGATCAATTTGCTCTGGTTGGGTACGATCATTATGTTTGCTGGCTTCATGATCAGCATGTGGTTCAGGATGAAATCCAAGCTCTACAAGGTTTAACAAACTTTGTGGGTGACCTGTACTTTGCTTTGGAATAAATATTGATTATTTTTATAAAGTGTCAAGGTACCTGACCATATTAATTTGTTTGTTTTCAGCCTTCCATGCAGATGCACAATGGAAACAGGGTCCGCATGATACTTTGTTTGTGCCTGTTATCATAGACCAAGGAGATACAATGACCTTCGGGGTAATGGATATGGTCTTGGTTTGGGGAAAGATGGATGCACGGCAGCGCAAAGCCCATCGGGAGTGGACCCGTCTCAGGAATGCAGTATATGTTACCTATCCTTATGCCAAAAAGGCGGGCGCCATCATCAATGATGTGAACTTCAATCTCAATAAGATCACTGATGAAGCCAAGAGGAAAAAATATCTCAGCCAGCGGGAGAAAGAACTTAAAAAAGAGTTTACCGAACCAATTACCAATCTCTCTGTCTATCAGGGTAAGGTTCTCATGAAGCTCATCAATCGAGAGACCAGTAATACCTGTTTTGAGTTAGTGAAGGAATACAGGGGCGGCTTCTCTGCTCAGTTTTGGCAGACCATCGCCTGGGTGTTTGGTGGTAGCCTCAAACAACAATACGATCCAAGGGGCACCGATGCAGAAATGGAGAGCATTGTTCAGGAAGTGGCGAGGATGTACGGACATGCCTCCTGATTCAGTATCTTTGCGCGCTAAAACCCGATACATGAAATTATTTCTACTAGCCATAGGGGTTCATCCTGATGACGTGGAGTTGAGTTGCTCCGGTACGATCATCAATGAAGTCAGAAAGGGCAACACCGCTGGGGTTATTGATCTGACCAGGGGTGAGTTGGGTACGCGGGGCACCATCGAAACCAGGGCTGCAGAAGCAGCAAAGGCAGCTGAGCTGATGGGGTTATCGGTTCGTGAGAACCTGGCCATGCGTGATGGTTTTTTCAAAAACGATGAAGAACATCAATTGCAAGTGATTAGTGCTATCCGTAAATATCAGCCTGAAGTAATCCTTGCCAATATTCTGGATGATCGTCATCCCGATCATGGACGAGCTGGTAAACTGGTAGCAGAATCGGCTTTTCTTGCGGGACTCAGTAAGATTGAAACACTTGATGAAAATGGTTTGCCTCAAAAAAGATGGAGGCCCAAGCAGGTGCTACACTATATTCAGGACAGGTTCTATGAGCCTGATCTGGTGGTTGATATTTCAGCGGTGTTTGAACAAAGAATGGAAGCGATCAAGGCTTATGATACACAATTTCATGTTAGTCCGGCTTCTGCCACAGGAACACAGACTTACATCTCCACTTCAGCTTTCATGGAAGCATTGATCTCCAGAGCTCGACTCATGGGCAAGCGCATTGGTGTTGAATTTGCTGAGGGATTTGTAACCCAAAAAAATATCGGCATCCGATCCCTTCAAGATCTCGTATTAAACGAAACTTAACCAACTCCTAACTCCTAACTCCTAATACATGCCCCAACTCAACATCGGTCTCGTACAAATGTCCTGTTCTGCGGATGGCAAGTCGAATCTAGAGAAGGCCATTGGTGGTATCAGAGAAGCAGCTGCCAAAGGTGCTCAAATCGTTTGTTTGCAGGAACTTTTCACGTCTCTCTATTTCTGTGATGTAGAGGATTATGAAAATTTCAAACTGGCCGAACCCATTCCGGGTCCGACTACAGAGGCTTTATCTTCAGTTGCGAAAGAACTGAATGTAGTGGTAATCGCTTCACTTTTTGAAAAAAGGGCACAAGGCCTTTATCACAATACCACTGCTGTGCTCGATGCTGATGGAACTTATCTGGGTAAGTACAGGAAGATGCACATCCCTGATGACCCTGCTTATTTTGAAAAATTTTATTTCACTCCTGGAGATCTGGGGTATAAAATATTCAAAACAAAATTTGCAAACATAGGTGTATTGATCTGCTGGGATCAGTGGTATCCGGAGGCAGCGAGGCTGACTGCCCTGATGGGTGCGGAGATTCTTTTCTATCCAACGGCAATTGGCTGGGCAACTTCTCAGGATGCTGCCACCAATGAAGAGCAGTACAATGCCTGGCAGACCATACAGCGGAGCCATGCCGTGGCCAATGGAGTGCATGTGGTGAGTGTGAACAGGGTAGGCTTTGAGCAGAATGGTGCGATGAAGTTCTGGGGTGGATCTTTTGTATCCAATCCTTTCGGGTCATTGCTTGCCAAGGCATCACATGATCAGGAAGAAGTGATGGTGGTTCCTGTAGATCTTTCCAAAACCGATAGCTATCGTACCCACTGGCCTTTCATGCGCGACAGGCGGATTGATAGTTATGGCGATATCGTGAAGAGATTCATTGATTAAGGTTTAGTGAGGTTGAGGGAAGTTGAAGGAAGTTTAAAATTTTAACTCCCTCAACTTCCCTCAACCTCTCTCAACCTCCCTCAACTTCCCTCAACCTTCAACGAAATGACTCCCAAATCCCTCGGTTATTATTTCCCCGCAGAGTTTGCGCCACATGCTTCCACCTGGTTGAGTTGGCCGCACAAAGAGGCTTCATGGCCTGGAAAGATCGAAACTATCTTTCCTTCTTATGTTGCTTTCATCAAGACACTTGTGCGCTTTGAAGAGGTGAACATCAATGTGGTAGACGCGGGTATGCAGCAAAAAGCAACTGCCATGTTGGTATCAGCAGGTGTGGACATGAATAAAGTTCATTTTCATTTGCATCCCACCAATGATGCCTGGTGCAGGGATCATGGTCCTGCTTTTCTGCTGAACAGGAATGATCCATCAAAGCGAGCGATTGTCGACTGGAATTACAATGCCTGGGGTAATAAGTATCCTCCTTTTGATCTGGATGATGTTATTCCAACGAAGATTGCGGAAAAAATTAGACTTCCCGTTTTCAATCCTGGAATAATAATGGAGGGAGGTTCTGTGGATTTCAATGGAGCAGGAACAGTTATCACTTCAACTGCCTGCTTATTAAATGAGAACAGGAATCCGCATTTGAATCAATCGCAGATAGAGCAGTATCTAATGGATTATTACGGGCAAGATCAGGTCCTTTGGGTAGATGAAGGAATCGTAGGAGATGATACAGATGGACATATTGATGATACCGTAAGGTTTGTGAATGCCGATACGGTGATCACAGTCATCGAAGAGAACAAGGATGATGATAATTATGCCTTACTGCAGCACAACCTGAAGCAACTCAAGGCTATGCGTTTACCCAATGGTAAGCAGTTGAATATAGTGGAGATCCCTATGCCCGATCCGGTGATCTGGGAAGAGCAGATGCTGCCGGCATCCTATGCCAATTTCTATATTGCCAATAAGCAAGTGATTGTTCCCACTTACCATTCTGATAAAGACCAGAAAGTGATTGATATTATTGGACAATCTTTCCCTGACCGCGAGATCGTTGGTATTGATTCAACAGATATCATCTGGGGATTGGGAAGTTTTCATTGTCTGAGTCAGCAGGAACC
>JBKCOY010000072.1:0-7076 GCA_046309555.1 Chitinophagia bacterium | reverse complement strand
CAAGGCTATGGCATCATTGAAACGCAAAAACAAACTGGAAAAGTATTTCAGGTGGGTAGTCAGCGTGCGAGTGCTGCTTCCATACTGGAAGCAAAAAAAATGGTAAAGGCTGGCACCATCGGTGAACTAACTTTTGTGCAGGCGTTTTGCGACCGTACCGATTCCAGAGGTGCCTGGCAATATTCTATCCCTAAAGATGCATCTCCCGAAACCGTTGATTTCAATACCTTCCTGGGTAGTGCCCCCAAAGTACCTTTCGACCCGATTCGCTTTTTCCGTTGGAGGAATTATTCCGACTACGGTACCGGAGCTGCAGGGGATCTCATCGTGCATTTACTCACCGGAATCCATGTAATCACCGGTTCACTGGGACCAAACAAGATCTTCAGTCTGGCTGACCTGAAACTATGGAAAGATGGCAGGGATGCCTACGATACGGTAAATGCGCTGATGCAATACCCGAAAACCAACCAACACAATTCATTTCATGTATCCACCCGCGTAAACCTGGCCGATGGAGAAGGAAAAGGAGGCTTCGGGATCAAGCTCGTGGGAACCGAAGGCGTGATTGATATCGGCTGGAACGAATTTACCTACAAGACCCTCAAACGCAAGGCTGCACCGGGCTATGGAGGATACGACTCTTTTGAAAGCTTCTCTGCAAAAGGGAAGGAAGATTTCAAAAAATGGTATGCCTCCACCTATGGCAATGATATGGGTGGATATGCAATCAGTGAGGAAAAACGTTTTGATCCGCCAAAAGGATATGACGATCGTCTGGATCATCTGATCGTATTCTTCAATGCCATCAGAACGGGATCACCCATTGTTGAAGATGCTTCATTCGGATTGAGAGCTGCAGCACCCTCTATCGCCTGTAATCTCAGTGCAGCCCAGAACCGTCCCATCAGCTGGGATCCGGTGAACATGAAGCTGCTGTGATAGATTTTTTCCATGGATGAACTTTTTTGTATGTTTTTACGTTATGATCCTGTAAAACGATTCACATGCAAGCCAAAATTTCATCCCCTTCCCTCAAACAGGATCCGGCATCAGCCACGATCCATCTGGATTGGGATCTTTTTACCAATGAGTTAGAGTTTGAATAGTCCGTAATTTTACAGGATGATTTCAAAACAGACCCTAACTTTTCTCAAGGGACTCAAAAAGAACAACAACAAAGAATGGTTCGATGCCAATAGGGCAACTTACGAACAGTGTAGGGCTGATTACCAGGTATTTGTTGGTGAGGTATTAAAAGGATTGAAGTCCATCGACAATACGTTGTCGGAACTGGAAACCAAAAAATGCATGTTCCGCATCAACCGCGACATTCGTTTCAGCAAGAACAAAGACCCCTACAAAACCAATTTCGGATCTTATTACAGCAAAGGCGGTAAAACCATCCAATGTGCGGGCTATTATTTCCATGTGGAACCGGGGAATTCTTTTATTGCAGGAGGGTACTGGATGCCACCATCTCCGGATTTAAAAAAGATCAGGAGTGAGATTGATTATTGTTTCGATGAATTCAAACAGATGATCAAATCAAGGCCTTTTCGTTCTGCATTTGAAGATCTTGACCGGGAAGCCGTCCTGAGCCGACCACCACAGGGTTATGAAGTGGACAACCATGCACTGGAGTACCTCAAACTAAAGAGTTTTACCGTAACGGCTGCTGTCAGCGATGAGGAACTGGTGCAAAAAGATCTGATCAAAAAAGTGATCCGTCATTTTGAGGCGATGAAACCATTCATTCATTTTCTCAATCGCTCGCTCGACTGATTACTTACGCCAATCCCAGAGAACTATATCCCATCCGATTCCACCATAGTTGAGTGTATCGATGACCTGAAATCCTCTTTTGAGGTGTGTCCGCAATGATCGTGTATTGGCTTGGGCCACATCCGTTACCAGATACTCATACTGATCTGCATAGCAATCTCTGAAATGCCCATATAACTGTTGGACCAACCCCAATCCACGATATGCCTTTGCCACGCAGAGTTGTCCCACTACCACATAATTCGACTCACCAAGCAACTTACCCCGATAAGCAGTTCGATCAATGGTATCAAAAAGATCGTCCATCAGATCATGTCCGTTTCTGACGGGCTGTGTTGCTACCATGGCATAGCCAGCGATCACATCCCCATCTTTGGCAATGACTGTTGGGGCTATAGCATTCATCTCTCTCAAATAGTCCATGGTATATGAGGCGGTGAGAAATCCCTGTGAAAGCGCTTCGTCATCAGAAATATTGGTTCGGAGATTTTCTTCCTGAAGTGATTTTATTGCCTGTATTTCAAGTTCATTGGAGACCAGGGTCAGCATCAATGGATTGTTCATTCTCCAAAGAAAAGATGTTTTTTTGGATTGGTCATATATTAATCGTAATATTGCGATTAATGGGACTCACTAAGACAGAAACCTATAGTCAAAAAGAGCTTTCAATAGCGAAATATGCCAAGGCCTTATCTCATCCGGCAAGGATCGCCATTCTGCAATTGTTGATCAAAAAAAGCACCTGCATTTGTGGCGATATCGTTGATGATCTCCCTATTGCTCAATCAACGGTATCTCAGCACCTCAAAGCTTTAAAAGAGGCTGGTCTGATTAAAGGTGAAATTGAAGGGACTTCAGTTTGTTACTGTATTGACCAGAAAGAATGGAAAAAAGCAAGCATCATTCTGGCTGATCTGATGCAAAGCCCAGAAGAAAAAACTATTCCCTGTTGTTAAATAAATTAATGATTATGCAAACCGAAGAACAACTCAAAGAAATCGTAAGACAGAAATACAGCGAAATCGCTTTACAAGACAAGGAATCCAATATGTCATCCTGCTGCGGAGCTGGTGGTTGCTCAACTGAGGTATACAATATCATGTCTGATGATTATACAACAATGGAAGGATATCATGCCGATGCCGATCTTGGATTGGGATGTGGATTACCTACACAATATGCCAACATCAAAAAAGGCGATGTGGTGATTGACCTGGGGAGCGGCGCCGGTAATGATTGCTTTATCGCCCGACACGAAACCGGAGAAACCGGAAAAGTCATCGGTATAGATTTCACACCGGCCATGATCGAAAAAGCCAGGGCGAATGCAGAAACACGAGGATACAACAATGTAGAGTTCCGGCAGGGTGATATTGAACACATGCCTGTTACAGCCAACAGCGCTGATGTGATCGTCAGCAATTGCGTACTGAATTTGGTACCCAACAAACATGGTGTGATGAATGAAATATATCGGGTATTGAAGCCAGGTGGTCATTTCAGTATATCAGATGTGGTATTGATAGGCGCTCTTCCTGAGGGTCTTCGAAAAGATGCAGAAATGTATGCCGGTTGTGTGGCGGGTGCCATACAAAAACAGGTTTACCTTGAGTTGATTGAAGCAAACGGTTTTGAGCAGATCACCATTCAGAAAGAGAAGCCAATCATCATCCCTGATGATATTCTCATCAACTATATGTCTAAAGCAGAAATTGATCAATTCAAAATGGGACAAACTGGCATCTTTAGCATAACTGTATTTGCAAGAAAACCTATGGCACCTCAAAAATGTGCACCAGGTTCGGGATGCTGCTAAATAAAAAATCATGAAAAAAGTACTCGTTCTTTGTACTGCCAACAGCTGCAGAAGTCAGCTCGCCGAAGGTTATCTCAGATATTTCGCCGGTGACAAAGCTGAAATTTATAGTGCCGGTGTTCGCTCTACAGGTGTTAATCCGGGTGCCATCGCTACGATGAAAGAAGATGGTATTGATATTTCCTCCCATACTTCAAATGCCATGGAGGAATACAAGGATATTGATTTTGACTATGTCATCACGGTTTGCGACAACGCCAGGGAGAACTGCCCATTTTGGCCCGGGAAATCCGTACATCTGCATCATGCCTTTCCAGATCCAGCACATGTTACTGGCACCGATGAAGAAGTCAGAAAGGCTTTCGCCACCACGCGCGACATGATCAAGGAATATTCCAGAAAATTTGTAGCAGAATACCTCTAGTCTTATTTTTTAAGCCATGTTGAAGCAAATGCTTCTGCATAACGCTGACCCAATATTCTTTGTCCTGCGCCATTAAAATGCAAATTATCTCCCTTGTGATCAAGATCACCTGTTTTCACCACCGCAGAAAACAGATCTATTGATGCATGCGCATGCATGATCTGATTGATCTGCATAAAGGATTCATGAGATGTTTTGGAGAAATGTCCCAGCTCTCCCATCACAATCGGCAGCTCTTTGTTGCCGCAGATCTTCCTGAACATGCCAAAAAGTGTATCCAGATTTTTTGCATACATCGGAATGCCTTTGGCATTTGCATCAGCTTCCCCCTGGTGCCAGATGATACCCTTTATCCTCCCGAATTTTTTGGCAGCAGCAACGCGTTGCTTGAAATTGGTCTGCAAGGGAACTTCCCTGTGCACTGAATCATACATCCATTTCTGTATTGAGCTTCCACCAACGGCAGTATGCAAGATCAGTATGGAAACATCAGGCGGACAACTTTTTAACATGGATCTCGCAAAGGAGACACCACAATCCAGACCCACCATCGAAGGCTCATGGAGATTCAGCGGTTCTTTGGCCAGCACGAGCTCTCCCTGTTTGTTGATGGCCAGTATTCTTTCATTGGCGATGGTATCTTCCGGTTGCACCTGTCCGCGTCCAGCCATATTCGATTGCCCCGCCATCACATATACCCAAACCTTCTTCTTTTTCGGTATGATCGTTGGCTTCACTTCTTCTTTTGGGAAATACTTCGTTCTATCAGGCTCTTGTTGTGCATGAGAACAAAACACCATGATCAAAGCCAGCAAGAATAATGATATCCTCATGCACTAATTTTTTAAAAGAATGGTCTTACCGGTTTTTGCAGATGTTCTCGCCGCTTCGAGGATTTTCACCACAACCAGGTTGTTCTCCATCGAATAGGTTCCGTAAGCAGGAACCTTTAGCCGGCCTTTGATCACATCAGCAAAATATAAAAACGGACTGGTATAGGTACCGGTTTCCTGAGGTGTCAGGCGATACTCGACTTCACTCCCCTTCTTCCCTTTTGCTTTCATGTTGTTATTGTCTTTGGTGATGATGTATCCGTTTTCACCATAAACAGCCATGTCTTTTCTGGCAAAGGGCCAGTTCCAGGAGGCCTGTATGATACACTGTGCAGTAGGATACGCCAATACAATTGTGGCTTCATCATCCACCTTAGGATAGATATGTGGCTTGAACTGGGAAGTGATAGCAGTAACACTGATCGGCATCTCTCCATTCATGAGGTAGGTCATGAGGTTGGCACCATAACATCCGAAATCCATCAAAGCGCCTCCTCCATTTTGAATAGGGTCTGTAAGCCAGTCGAAAAACTCGTTAGACACACCGATCTCACGCGGACCTTCATGTCCGTCGTGCACCACTACTTTTCTGATCTTACCCATATAGGAAGTATCACGGGTTAAAGTATAAGTTTTATCTGTGGTAGGATACCAGGATGTTTCAAAATTGGTTAGCACCATCACGTTGTGCTTTTGTGCCAATGCAAGCATTTTCTCAGCATCAGCAACGGTTGTGGCAAGTGGCTTCTCCACCATCACATGAATTCCCTTTGGGGCACATGCCTCTACCACGCTCAGGTGTTGCAGGGTGGTACCAAAAGAGCTCACACCATCCGGCTTGAGTTCATCGAGCATTTTATTCAGGTCAGTATAAAACAGTTTGGGATCAAGGTTGTACCGCTTGATCATTTTTTGCACCAGTGAGGCATTGGTTTCGTAGATGCCGACCAGTTCTACTGCAGCATCATTCTTTCTTCCCAGGATCCAGGAGTTATGTCCGTGTGATATGCCTGCAACTGCCAGTCTGATGGGTTGGGCCTGACCATCAATCAATTTGACCATCATCAAGAGAACCAAAAAAAAGTATTTCATGTAAAATTCTTTGATTGAATATACTTATTCTTGGGCATTATGTATGATCAACGTACGATCATGACATTTCCCCTGGTTTCCACAACCTGATTGTTATCACAAATGACAGACATGGTAAATACAAAAACATCAGGCGGTAGCAGTTGTCCTTTGAAAGAGCCATCCCATCCTGCAGATCGGTCATTTGTGTTGAAATTCAATTTTTCAAAAACAAGTTGACCCCATCGGTTAAAGATCTTAAGATGCTTAACCTGCTTGATACCCTCACCTCTCGGATATAAAACATCATTCATGCCATCTGCGTTGGGGGTAAAAGTGTTCGGCAGGAAAACACTTTCAGCATTACAAAGCAAACTGATCTTTCGGGAGTCGGAAGTGGAGCAGTTGTAGGCATTGGTTGCTGTCACCTTGTATTCAATCGGTTGCTCAGGAGAAGCGAATGGATTGGGACAAGTCAGGCAACTCAAATAGGTTGATGGCGACCAACTGTATCGGGATACATCTGAGCTATATCGAGGCTGAAGCTGTATTACCGTTCCAACCATGATGGTGGTATCATTACCCGCATCTACAACAGGATAATCAATTACTTTCACCACAATATCCTTAGAGAAAGAGAAGCAATCATATAGACCGGTGCCCTTAATTGTATATGTTGAGGTGGAAGCTGGTTTGACAGTAACGCTATTGGAATTACCACTCAATCCATTTCCGCTCCATAGATATTTTTCAGCTCCTGAAGCTGTGAGTGCAACAGATCCTCCTACACATACAAATGTATCGGCTGATGCAACCAGGTTGAAAGGCTGGGTTACTTTTATCCTGACACTATCATTGCTGATGCATCCATCCGTGCTGGTTACTTTTACTTTATAGACAATATCATTTTTAGGCGATGCATTTGTGCTGGAAGCATTGGAATTGCTAATATCAGTTGACGGACTCCAGAAATAGGTGCCACCGCCACTTGCATCAAGCTTGATACTGGAACCCAAACAAAGTTGCTTCTCAACTCCATTTAATCCAATCACAGGTAATGGATTGACTTTTACAGACTTATTGAGGGTATCTCTGCAACCTGAAGCATTTTCAATGATCAGTGTTACCAGATAATTGCCCGCAGTAC
>JBKCOY010000071.1:0-3785 GCA_046309555.1 Chitinophagia bacterium | reverse complement strand
TGTACAAAGTAATTGTTGCGCAATTCAAAATGCTGTGAAAGATATCCTATCTCTTTATGTCCGGGTATCAATACTTCCTCAGGTCCTTCAATTCTTTTTCCTTCAAAATAAACATTGCCTGATGTAGGCTGGCATAGTCCCGCCATGATCTTCATCAGCGTGCTTTTCCCCGATCCTGTCTCGCCCATCAGGGCAATACGCTGGTGCTGGTTGATGGAAAGATTGATGTCCTGCAAGACCATTCTTCCTTCCTCTTCCCGGCTGATATTTGATGCCTTCAACATTTCCATGCGTGGCAAAGGTAAACAGTTGATGGCGCAAAGGCGACAGATGTTGGTTAATTGATTAATTTGAAAGTCTAAATCAGGAACATGCGCAACATTCTCATCATCATGCTTGCTTTTATTTGCATGCATGCATCGGCACAAAAAAAGTATAACGAAAAGGAACTGACTGCCATGAAGACGCAGTTGTCGGAATCAGTGGGCAAGTATGGTAAAGACATACAGGTTATGATCGACCAGATCTTCAGCTATTCAGAACTGGGTTTTCAGGAAACGGAAACATCTAATTTCATCATTAGTATCCTGCAAAAAAATGGCTTCACCATTGAAAAAGGCATATCAGGTGTGCCTACTGCCTGGATGGCGAAATGGGGCAATGGATCCCCAGTAATCGCATTGGGATCGGATATCGACTGTATCCCCAAAGCATCTCAAAAACCAGGAGTGGCCTATCGGGCACCTATCGTAGAGGGTGCACCCGGACATGGAGAGGGGCATAATTCAGGACAAGCCGTCATCATCTATGCAGCGATTGCCATGAAGCAAATGATGGAAAAAGAAAAAATGCCCGGTACAATTCTCATCTGGCCTGGAGTAGCGGAAGAACTGGTGGGTACCAAGGCCTGGTATATCCGTGATGGTTATTTTAAGAATGTGGATGCCTGCATCTTCACACATGTGAGCGGTGATTTCACATCTGATTATGGCGACAATGGTGGAAATGGATTGGTAAGTGTGCGTTTTGATTTTGAGGGCGATGCGGCCCATGCTGCCGGTGCACCCTGGCGCGGCAAGAGCGCGCTCGATGCAGTGGAGTTGATGAATGTGGGATGGAACTACAAGCGTGAACACCTAAAGCCCACCAACCGCTCACATTATGTGGTGGTGGATGGGGGCGACCAGCCCAATGTGGTTCCTTCCAAAGCCAGTGTCTGGTATTATTTCAGGGAACGGACCTATGAAGACATCAAAGCCAATTATGAGTCTGGCATTCAGATTGCCAAGGGCGCAGCCATGATGACCAATACTACAGTCACTAACCAGATCCTCGGAACTGCATGGCCAGGGCATTTCAACAAACCGTTGGCAGAAGCCATGTTTGAGAACATCAAAAAGGTAGGCATGCCACAATGGGATGAAAAAGATCAGTCCATGGCAAGAGCAGTGCAGCAATTGGTGGAGGCACCCAAGAAGGACAATCAGGGCAAACCCATTGATGGATTGCGGACCAAACCTGACAGCATCAAGGGATCTGTTGCTTTTTCTTGGGGAGGTGGGTCGGATGATATTGCTGATATCTCCTGGAACGTGCCCACCATTGTGTTGCGCTATCCTGCCAATATCCCCGGAACAAAAGGACATCATTGGGCGGATGCCATTGCCATGGCCACACCCATCGCGCACAAGGGATCAACAGCTGGAGCGAAAGCAACTGCCATGACCCTGCTGGATTGTTTCACCAATCCTGCGATCATCGCCGATGCCAAAAAATACTTCAAGGAAGTGCAGACCAAGGATGTGCAATACAAGCCTTTCATCACCGAGAAAGATCCTCCTGCGATTCACCTGAACAAAGGCATCATGGACCAATACCGTGATCAATTGAAAAAATTCTATTATGATCCATCCAAATATTCAAGCTATCTTGAACAGCTGGGTATTGAATACCCCACAGTGAAAAAGCAATAAGCGTATAAAATATTGATCATGAGCAACAGGTTTAACAGAAGAAATTTTTTGGGTGCAGCCTCTCTGACATCAGGCGCATTGGCATTGTCGTCTTTCAAAAGTAATACTGAACACGATCTGCCATCGTCTATAGAAAGGCTGCAGCCGATGACAGAAGGGATCGTTCCCATCAGCATTGAAGAGCGCAAGCAAAGGATCACCAAGGCTCAGGAACTGATGGCGCAGCAAAAAATTGATGCGATCTTCATGGAGGGGACCGTTTCCTGTTTTTATTTTACGGGTATGCGTTGGGGGCAAAGCGAACGCACGTTTGGACTGGTGATTCCCGCAAAAGGAGCCATCGCTTATGTTTGTCCGAAGTTCGAAGACGACCGCGCCAAAGAGCTCATCAATACTGCCTTCGGCGATGAACTCCGTTGCTGGGAGGAACATGAAAGTCCGTATCAGCTGATCCTGAATATTGTGAAAGACCGTGGCGTCAAGCACCGTCGCATTGGTATGGAAGAGCGCGTTCGTTTTTTCATTGCCGATGGTGTTAGGAAAGTGGCCACGGGCTTTGAGGTTGTGGATGCAACGCCGGTTACTGCGGGTTGTCGCATGTACAAGACAGCATCCGAGATCGCGCTCATGCAAAGGGCCAGTGATGTGACCATCGAAGCCTATAAAGCTGCTTTTGCTACCATTCAGCCGGGCATGTCTCAATCTGCCTTTAGTGCTAACTTATCTGCAGCATTTAGAAAACTTGGATTTAGCGGAGGTGCTTCTGTGCAGGTAGGTAAATATTCAGCACTGCCCCATGGCAGCATCACTCCGCAGACCATTCGCGAAGGGGATGTGGTGATGGTGGATGGTGGTACCAGTTGTGAAGGATATGCATCTGATATCACGCGGACCATCGTGGTAGGGAAGCCAACTCCCAAGATGGTGCAGGTCTGGAACCTTGAAAAGCGTGCGCAGGATGCGGCTTTTGCAGCTGCGCAGATAGGCGCCACCTGTGATGCAGTAGATGCTGCTGCCAGGAAAGTAATTGAAGAAGCAGGGTTTATGAAGAATTATGGATTACCCGGTCTACCCCATCGTACCGGTCATGGTATCGGATTGGAGGGACACGAATGGACAAATTTCGTGAAAGGCAACATGACAAAACTCGCACCGGGCATGTGTTTCAGTGATGAACCTACCATATCAATACCTGGAGAATTCGGTATTCGACTTGAAGATTGCTTATACATGACCGAAAATGGTCCTCGGTTTTTTTCAAACCAGAGTATTTCAATTGAGCAACCATTTGGGTAGATTGGTAGTAGTAATTAGTAGTTTTAAATAAATAACTGATTGACTTGCATTTTTTTATAAATCAGTGTAGATTTAAAATGTGACAAAAGTCACCTTTTGTTCCTTTTTAATTTTAGATCTTGCCCTATTAAATTAGTTAAGTCATTTAATGCAAAACACCAAGCTGCTGATCGTTGAAGATGATCCCATTTTTTTGAGTGCCCTTGTCTGGCAGCTGACGAAAATGGATTATGACCGGATGAACATCGTTTCCGGTGCAAGTATTGCAGAATGTCGTGAAATAGCTGTTGAATTTTCGCCGGAAGTTATTCTTCTGGATCTTAACATTACCGACTCACATGGTATTGATACTTATCATTCCATCAATTCCATTTTTCAACATGCAGCTGTGATCATTCTCTCCGGAATGAATGATGAAGAGCTCGCTCTTCAGATTGTAAAATTGGGGGCCCAGGACTATCTCCTCAAAAGTGATGTAAGTTCAAAGATTCTTTCCAAGACGATAGAATACGGAAA
>JBKCOY010000070.1:0-14447 GCA_046309555.1 Chitinophagia bacterium | reverse complement strand
GGAGTAGATTAACTTTTTCATTGGATGGGTAATTGGATGGTTTGGAATTGGATTGATCAGTTTTCTTAGGGTTGGTATCGGATTTTAAACGGGCCGTATCAAACTTGCTATCGTCAGATACACCCATAGAACGGAGGCTTTGATCCGTTATGTGCGTGAGTATTGCACTAAAAAAACAAATTGCGTATTTACACCTATCAGGTGTAAGTCAAATGTTGCAAGTGGAGTAAAAACAGAGTGATTCAGTACGTACCTGCCGCAAGCATAACCAGCGTGCATGCTTCTATGGCTTCAATACCCAAAATGCTGGCGCGATTGAACAATTCAGGATTTTCCGCGCCGGGATTGAAGATGATCCTTTTAGGATTCAGTGCTATAATATAGTCTGCGTATTCTTTTTGCCTTTCCTTATTCAGGTATAAGGTGATGGTATGGATATCCTTGAAATCTATTTTTTCACTCACTACCTTGGTGGTGCCGATCTCAAAGGCTTCCCTTCCGATGGCCTCTACAGGGTGACCTGCGGCCATAAGTTTCTGGATTGCCAAATGGCTGTATTGAATAGGATTGGAGGAAGCTCCGATGACCAGTGTCTTCTGCATCAGACGAGCATTACTACTGGATTCTCCATGTACTTTTTGAGGGTCTGAAGGAATGAGGCGCCAACTGCACCATCCACGCTCCTGTGATCACAACTGAGGGTTACTTTCATCATTTGCGTGGTTCCGAATCCTTCTCCCTTCTTCACAACCACTTCCTTGATCTTGCCAACTGCCAGTATGCAGCTGTCGGGTGGATTGATGATGGCAGTGAACTCATCAATATCCATCATACCGAGATTGGAAATGGTAAAAGTGTTGCCGGTAAAATCAGAGGGCTGTATTTTTTTATTTCTAGCCTTGTCGTAGAGTTCTTTTGATTCGGCAGAGATTTGCGAAAGACTTTTTTGGTCAGCAAACCTGAGTACCGGAACAATAAGCCCCTCTGGAAGTGCGATAGCTGAACCAATATGAACATGATCATAGGTTCTGACAAAATCTCCCATCCAGCTGCTGTTTACTGCAGGATGTTTCCTGAGAGCAAGTGCACAGGCTTTGATCAGCATATCCTGGAAGGATATTTTACTTGGACTAACCTCATTCATCTGAGCCCTGGCCTGAATGGCATTGTCCATACAGATCTCCATGGTAAGGTAGAAATGAGGAGCAGTGAACATGCTTTCTCCCAATCTTCTGGCAATGGTTTTGCGCATGGAAGTAAGGGGCGTATCCGTAAATCCTTCCTGTCCGCTTACCACTACTTTTGATGCAACAGGGGCTGCAGCTGCAACGGCTGTTGACGGTTGGGTGATAAATTCATCTACGTCCTTCTTAATGATCCTTCCGTTGTCACCGGATCCTGCTACCTGTGAAAGATCTATACCCTTCTCTTTGGCCAGCATTTTGGCGAGAGGAGAGGCTTTGACGCGGCCATCAGTTGAGGAGGTTGAAGGAGTTGAGGGAGTCGAAGAGGTTGAGGGGGTTGAAGAGGTTGAGGGGGTTGAGGGGGTTGAAGTAGTTGAAGGACTATTGAGAGAGCCTAGCAGGGCAGAAACGTCTGTGCCGGCTTTCCCTATAATGGCAATCACATCATTCACCTTTGCAGATTCTCCTGCAGGTACACCGATATGCAAGAGCGTTCCATCAGCATAGCCCACCACTTCCATGGTAGCCTTATCCGTTTCTACGTCAGCAAGATTATCATCCGCTTTCACAACATCTCCTTCCTTTTTATTCCACTGCACTATTTTACCCGACGTCATGGTATCACTGAGCAACGGCATGCGGATGACGGTAACCCCGAGTTGTTCTGGAGTGGTTGAGGGGGTTGAAGGAGTTGAAGAAGTTGAAGGGGTTGAGGGGGTTGAAGGGGTTGAAGGGGTTGAAGCGGAGGAGCCGCTGATCAGGGATTGGATGTCTTCCCCCTCTTTTCCTACAATGGCAATGATTTCATTCACTTTTGCTGCTTCACCTTCTTTAATACCCACATATAATAATGTACCCTCAGCATAACCTACAACTTCCATAGTGGCTTTGTCAGTTTCCACGTCGGCCAGTACGTCGTCGCTTTTGACCTTATCGCCCACTTGCTTGTTCCATTTCACGATTTTGCCCTCTGTCATGGTATCACTTAAAAGGGGCATTCTGATCACTTCGGCCATATCCGGTACTTTATGGTTGTGAATGTAAAATTTGAGGCCCGAAATTACGTCAAATTGCACAAATCGGCCAAAAGAGGATTAAGATTTGAGACGATCGTCTTAGTAGTCCAGGTCTAATTTAAGTTGATCCCTCAGCTCCCTGATCAACGGATACAGTTCCACCATTTTCAGATACTGATCACGCATCGACATTGATTGCTCAGTTTTAGGAGTTTCCATTTCTGCAGAGGGATCTAACACTACCCTGAACTGAACGCCTGTATTGCGAAAGAAATCCTGTAAATGGATCAACAAGCCAGTACGTTCATTTTCTATGAATTGGAACTGTATCCTCGAATAAGCCACTGCTTCAAAAACCAGATCATCAATAAGCTTGAGATCAGCCATTCTCAGATTACTGTGACTCGTGACTTGGTTGTTTTCCAATAACTTTTGCAGATAAAGATCCCAAGCCTCCCGCAGTCTTTGGTCTGTAAGCATTTCAATTGCCAGTTGCTCCTGTTTTCGGCTCTGCATTTGCTCCCTGATTTTTTTCAGGGCGCCAAGACCTGTGTTAGCAGGTTGAATTTCTCCGGAATTTGCTGAAATAACAGGAGGCGTTGTATGTAGTATTTCAGGATTCTTATGTAGAGACTTTGCTTCAGAGGATACTTCAGGTATGTTTTTTATAACTACCTGCTTTTCTTTTTTCTCCTCAATGAATAGTTTGGTTTCGGGCTTTTTCATTTCCCGGAATGGGATAGCCCTGAATCCAACCGCCTTCTCTTCAATCAGTCGTTTTTTTTTTCCATCCCCATCATCATTGATCAGACTAACTGCCTGTTTCAGATAGGTAAGCCTGATCAGATGGAATTCTACATGCAATCTCTTGTTACGGGCCTGTTTGAAACCGATCTCTGCTTCATTAAGAATATTGAGTGCTCCCACAACATAACCCGGTGAAAGGGATGAAGCTGCTGCCAAATATCGATTGCGGAAACCTTCAACAACCTGCAACAGCGGTAAGGATCTTGGGTCGCGACTGACCAACAAATTCCTGAAGAAGTTCGAGAGATTGTTCAAAACCATATCTCCTTCAAAACCCTTTTCATCAATTTCCTGATAGAGGTTCAATACGCCAGGCAGATCTTCCTGGTCCAACAGTTCCAGTAAACGGAAGAAATGATCTTCGTCCAGCAAATTCAGGTGCTCCAGTGTATTGGCATAGGTAAGGTGTCCACTGGTAAAGCTCACGATCTTGTCCAGAATACTCAGCGCATCCCTCATGCATCCATCGCTTTTCTGGGCAATGATCTGGAGGGCAGAAGATTCTGCTTTTATGTTTTCCTTATCGGCAATCTCTTGAAGATGAACCACAATGTCATTGGGAGTGATGCGCTTGAAATCAAAGATCTGACAGCGGGACAGGATTGTGGGAAGTATCTTGTGCTTTTCAGTGGTGGCCAGGATGAAGATGGCATGTGCGGGTGGCTCCTCCAGGGTTTTCAAAAACGCATTGAAGGCCTGGGAGCTGAGCATGTGCACCTCATCAATAATATAAACCTTGTATTTTCCGGATTGGGGACTGAACCTGACCTGCTCAATCAGATCGCGGATATCATCCACAGAATTGTTACTGGCTGCATCGAGTTCGTGAACGCTGAAGGAAGTTCCCTTGTTGAAGGTCTGACAGGAAACACATTTATCACAAGCCTCACCTTCAGGAGTCAGGTTTTCACAATTGATGGTCTTGGCCAGTATCCTTGCACAGGTTGTTTTGCCTACACCTCTGGGACCGCAAAACAAAAATGCATGTGCCAGATGTTGTTGTAAGATTGCATTCTTCAACGTAGTGGTGATATGGGATTGCCCCACCACGGTATTGAAATGCTGCGGCCTGTATTTTCTAGCGGATACTACAAATTGCTCCATCGCCTGCAATTTAATAAAAAGAAAAAGCCTTTACCTTTTTTATTATCTTGTCTCAAATTCTTGTCATGGAAAAATATATCCTTGCTCTAGACCAGGGAACCACCAGCTCCAGGGCTATCTTGTTTGATAGAGGCGGAAACATAGTATCAGTGGCTCAGAAAGAATTCACCCAGATTTTTCCTCAGGCGGGCTGGGTAGAACATGATGCCATGGAGATCTGGGTCAGCCAGGCCACCGTAGCCAAAGAAGCCATGCTCAAACTGGGTATCAAGGAAGATCAGGTGGCAGCCATTGGCATCACCAACCAGCGAGAAACTACAGTGGTATGGGACCGCAATACAGGAGAGCCAATCTATCATGCCATTGTTTGGCAAGACAGAAGAACGGCTGAATATTGTGATCAGCTTAAGGCTGATGGGAAAGCCTCGTTGATCAGACAAAAGACCGGACTGGTAGTGGATGCATATTTCTCAGGAACCAAACTGAAATGGATCCTTGATCATGTTGAAGGTGCAAGGGCAAAGGCCGAGAGAGGAGAGTTGGCATTTGGTACTGTTGATAGTTGGTTATTGTGGAAGTTGACAGAAGGCAAAGTGCATGCAACCGACGTTAGCAATGCTTCCCGAACGATGATCTACAATATTGAGAAAATGGAATGGGATCAGGAATTGTTATCCCTGATGCACATCCCTGTTTCATTGCTTCCTGAAGTAAGAAGTAATAGTGAAGTTTATGGTTATGCTGTTGCACTGGGCATGCAACATGTTCCGGTTGCAGGGATGGCTGGAGATCAACAGTCGGCTTTATTCGGACAAATGTGCATCCGCGAGGGAATGGTGAAGAACACCTACGGAACCGGTTGTTTTATGCTGATGAATACAGGAACCAAACTGGTGCAATCCAATAATAATTTGCTAACAACCATTGCGTGGCAGGTGAATGGCATTACACAATATGCATTGGAAGGTAGTGTCTTTATTGCAGGAGCAGCAGTGCAATGGTTGCGAGACGGACTCAAGATCATCAGGCAGTCGTCTGATGTTCAACCCCTGGCAGCTTCCGTCCAGGATACGGATGGCGTTGTGGTAGTTCCAGCCTTTTCTGGGTTGGGGGCACCCCATTGGAATCCATACGCCCGGGGAACGATCTTTGGTATCACCCGAGGCACAACAGATGCCCATATCGCCAGGGCAACACTGGAAAGTATTGCCTACCAGACCTATGATGTGTTGAAAGCAATGGAGTCCGATGCAGGCATGCCGATAGCAGAACTTCGTGTAGACGGAGGTGCAACGGTGAATGACCTCATGATGCAATTTCAATCAGATATACTCTCTGTGAAAGTATTGAGACCCCAGGTAGTGGAAACAACAGCATTGGGTGCCGCTTATCTTGCAGGATTGGCTGTGGGTTTCTGGGAAAGTATTGATGTGATTGCATCGCAATGGAAAGTGTCTGGGCATTTTACTCCTGAAAAAGATGATACATGGATTGCTGCAAAACTTGAGTTGTGGCATAAGGCAGTAAAAGCAGTATTGGCTTGGAGCTCATCCTCCTGAATCCAAAAAGTGTATGCTAAACAGAAATACATCACTGGCAAAGCTGCAAAGTGAGGAAGAGTGGGATATTATTGTAATTGGTGGCGGAGCAACCGGCCTTGGCATTGCTGTTGATGCAGCCCAGCGGGGATTCAAAACGCTTCTGGTTGAAAAAAATGATTTTGCAAAAGGCACCAGCAGCAGAAGCACAAAGCTTGTTCATGGAGGTGTCCGCTATCTTGCTCAGGGAAACATCAAACTGGTGATGGAAGCATTAAGAGAAAGAGGATATCTGCTTTCAAATGCACCGCATCTTACGCGTGTTCAGGAATTCATCATACCCGCCTTCAGCATCTTTCAGCAATTGTATTATGGAATCGGACTTTTTCTTTATGATCTTTTGTCAAACCGGCTAAGCCTGGGGAAACCAAAACTACTGGGTAGAAGAAAAATGGCTGAATTTCTACCTGGATTAAAAATGAAAGGAGTGAAAGGGGGAGTAGTTTATACCGACGGCCAATTTGATGATGCACGATTGGCCATTGCACTGGCATTGACTGCTGCTGACCTGGGTGCAGTGCTTATCAATTACATGGGGGTCACCAGTTTGATAAAAGAGAAGGATAAAGTAAAGGGTGTACAGGTAACAGATGAATTTAATGCCAATACATATGAAGTTAGGGGCAAGGTGGTTATTAATGCTACCGGTGTTTTTGTGGATAGCATCCTGGATATGGATGACAGTGCTTCACCTGCAGCAGTGATGCCATCGCAAGGAGTTCACCTGGTTGTGGACAAGAAATTTTTTCCCGGCTTACGGGCACTCATGATCCCCAAAACGAAAGATGGTCGTGTATTGTTCGCAGTTCCGTGGTCGGATGCAGTGGTTATTGGAACCACAGATACACCTTTAAATGGAATCAGTGAAGAGCCTACAGCCCTCGAAGAAGAGATTGTCTTTATCCTGGATCATTTTAATGCTTACAGCAATTTAAAAATTACCAGGGCTGAAATACGATCCATTTTTGCTGGGCTTCGTCCCTTGGTGAAAACGTCAAATACCGGCAGCACGGCCCTGGCTTCTCGCGATCATACCATCATTGTTTCTCCCAGCAATCTGATCACCATCACCGGAGGGAAATGGACGACCTACAGAAAAATGGCAAAAGATGCAGTCAACAATGCAGCGTTCGTAGCAAAGTTACCCATCATCAAATGCCGGACCAGGCGTTTGCACTTGCATGGATATGATACCAAAAGTATATATGGAGCGTCATTATCTGTTTATGGTTCAGATGCCGAAGAGATCAGGAAGATGATGTATGAAAATCCTGAATGGGCAGAACGTCTTCATCCGAATCATTTGTATCATAAGGCAGAGGTAATCTGGGCGGTACGTCATGAAATGGCGCAACAGGTTGAGGATGTGCTGGCGAGGAGATTGAGGATGTTGTTCACTGATGCAAGAGGAGCGATGGAATCTGCACCAGCAGTAGCGAGGCTAATGGCACAGGAAATGCACATGGATGCGAATTGGCAGAAGGAGCAGATAGCAGCTTTTCATGATGTGGCAAAGGCCTACCTTGCCTGAATCAATAATTTTATTATTTTCAAATAACCAAAACGAATTGCCATGACCCCATTTGTTGCAGAAATTGCAGGCACAGCCATCCTCATCACCCTTGGAGCCGGCGTAGTTGCTAATGTATTGCTCAAGGGAACCAATGGAAATGGTTCTGGTTTGATCGTTATTGCAATCGCTTGGGGAATGGCAGTTTTCACTGGTGTATATGTTTCAGCCGACAGCAGTGGAGCACACCTCAATCCTGCAGTTACCATAGGGTTGGCGGTTGCCGGTAAGTTCAGTTGGGCGGAAGTTCCCTCTTATATTTTGGCGCAATTCATCGGAGCTTTTATTGGTTCAGTGATCAATTGGCTCACCTATAAGCCCCACTTTGATGCAACCGAAGACCCCGCTGCAATTCTCTCTGTATTTTCTACCGGTCCGGCTATTGCTAAGCCCCTTAATAATTTACTCACTGAAACCTTGGCCACATTTATTTTCATGCTGGGAGTATTTTTTATTCAAAAAGGCGAACACGCTTTGGGCGCACTGGATGCACTTCCGGTAGCTCTGCTGGTTATTGCCATCGGATTGAGCATGGGCGGACCCACCGGGTATGCCATCAATCCTGCCAGAGACCTGGGTCCGAGGATCATGCATGCCCTTCTGCCCATCCCCAATAAAGGATCAAGCAATTGGGCTTATGCCCATATTCCGGTGGTGGGTCCAATACTTGGAGCGGTTCTGGCGGCAGTTGTGTTCGGGTTACTTTAATTCCGATCTTAAAAAATTATCCCATTCTATTTTTCTAATCTCCCTGCCTGACTTACCTTTGCGGCCTGAAACATCGTTTTGTCCATTTAACAAAGCAATATGTCTACACAAGGTAAAATCAAACAAGTTATCGGAGCGGTTGTTGACGTTCAATTTGAAGGCCAGCTTCCAGAGATCTACAACGCATTGGAATTGAAAAGGGAGACCGGTGAAAAGCTGGTATTGGAGGTGCAGCAACACCTTGGTGAGGACAGTGTAAGATGTATTGCCATGGATGGAACGGAAGGATTGGTAAGGGGAACTGCTGTAGTTGATACAGGAAGGCCCATCGCCATGCCAACCGGTGTAGGCATCAACGGCCGCCTTTTCAATGTAACCGGAGATCCAATTGATGGATTGCCAGCAGTGTCTAAGGAGAAAGGGCGCGCCATCCATGCTAAGCCACCAAAGTTTGAAGACCTGAGCACGGCTACAGAAGTGCTATTTACGGGTATCAAGGTAATCGACCTGATCGAACCTTATGCAAAAGGTGGTAAGATCGGATTGTTCGGTGGTGCCGGTGTGGGTAAGACCGTATTGATTCAGGAGCTGATCAATAATATTGCTAAAGGATATGGTGGTCTTTCTGTGTTTGCCGGAGTAGGAGAGCGTACCCGTGAAGGAAATGATCTGTTGCGCGAGATGATCGAAGCAGGTATCATGAAATATGGAGATGATTTCAAACATAGCATGGAAGAAGGCGGTTGGGATCTCGAGAAAGTGGACATGGAAGGGTTGAAAGATTCAAAAGCAACTTTCGTTTTTGGTCAGATGAATGAGCCCCCAGGAGCCCGTGCCCGTGTGGCCCTCAGTGGTTTGACCATTGCAGAATATTTCCGTGACGGTGATGGCGAAGGAAAGGGCAAGGATATCCTGTTCTTCGTTGACAATATCTTCCGTTTCACACAGGCAGGTTCTGAGGTGTCAGCATTGTTGGGACGTATGCCATCAGCGGTGGGATACCAACCTACACTCGCTACAGAAATGGGTCTCATGCAGGAGAGGATCACTTCCACCCGCAATGGTTCCATTACCTCCGTTCAGGCGGTATATGTTCCTGCGGATGATCTTACTGATCCGGCGCCGGCAACTACATTTGCCCACCTTGATGCCACTACCGTATTGAGTCGTAAGATTGCTGACCTTGGTATTTATCCTGCGGTTGATCCTTTGGATTCAACCTCCAGGATTCTGACACCAATGATCGTAGGTGATGCACACTATAATTGTGCGAACAAAGTGAAACTGATTCTTCAGCGTTACAAAGAACTGCAGGACATCATCGCCATCCTGGGTATGGATGAGTTGAGTGAAGAAGATAAACTCACTGTCTCCCGTGCCCGTAAGGTACAGCGTTTCCTTAGCCAGCCTTTCCATGTGGCGGAGCAGTTCACTGGTTTGAAAGGTGTATTTGTGAGTATTGAAGATACCATCCGCGGATTCAACATGATCATGGATGGTGAAGTGGATGAATATCCGGAGGCAGCTTTCAACCTGGTGGGTACTATCGAAGATGCTATCGAGAAAGCCAAGAAAATGATGGAAGCAGCCAAAGGCTGATTGTAACTTAAACACTAGCGATGCAAATCGAAATATTGACACCTGAGCGAAAATTATTTTCCGGCGATGCCTATGGCGTTCAATTGCCCGGTGTTAGTGGTTCTTTCGAAGTACTTGAGAAGCACGCACCGTTGGTCAGCGCGCTTGGAAATGGAGTTGTTAAAATTCTGCTTGACAAAAGCGGAAAGAACAACAATGCTTATTCCATCAAAAGTGGCTTCATTGAAGTTATAGACAATAAAGTGACAGTTCTCCTCGAAGGGGCAACCGAGCTCTGATTACTGGAACACTCTCACATAATCCACAAACATCCATTGAGGGAAGTAGGTTGATGCATTGGGAGCTCCCGGCCAGTTTCCTCCCACTGCTACGTTGAGCAGAAAAAAGAATTTCTCGTTGAACGGATAGGTAGCACCTGAAACATCAGAAACCTGGAATTCTCCAATCAGTTTATCGTCAATCAGCATCCGCATCTTATCGGTTTCCCAAACAAGACTGTAAACGTGATATTCGTCAGGAATGGGTGTCGAATTCACATATGATTTCGAGATGTTCCTGGCGTTATTTCCTGACTTAAAATGGATGGTAGAATAGACCTTGGATAGATCATTGCCCAGAAACTCCAAGATATCGATCTCACCGCAGGTTGGCCAGCCCGCTGTTGGAAAATTATCACCCAGCATCCAGAAAGCGGGCCAGATACCCTGGCCTTTTGGCAGTTTGGCACGCATATCGATCCTGCCGAATTTGAACGACTTTTTACCCATGGTGGTCAGTCGTGTTGAAGTGTAATTTTTACTACCCCTGTTTTCCTTCCTTGCCTCAATGATCATTTTCCCCTGACTCATGTAAAGATTATCGCCTGCTGTGTAATATTCCAGTTCATTATTTCCCCAGCCGCAGTTAGGACAACCATCTCCTACGTCATAATTCCAATCGTTTGTGTTCAGCGCACTTCCATTGAATTCATCTGCCCATACCAATGTTTTGCCGGCATAGGAAGTAGGGGTTGTATAGCCTGCATCGGTTACAGGAATTTTTGTATCATCATTATCGATGGTGCCAACAGCATAATTGGAAATGACAATACAATTAACGGGTTCAGAAAGTGCCAGTTGGAAGTCATCTGCACCTTCCTTGATGTCATCCCCGACGATGCTCACAGAAACTGTTTTTTTGGTCTCACCTATATTGAAAACAATTTTCTGATCAACCGGGGTAAAATCTTCGCTAGCCTTGGCAAATCCTTCCTTGGTTAAAACCCTTACAGATACTTCTTTCTTTGCGGGTGCACTCAGCTCAAGCACAAAATCCATATTGGTACTGCCGGTATTGCCCTCTTGTTTGAATGCATCAGAAATATTCAGGTTGGGCGTTATTTCTGGCGTGCCACCGCCGTTATTTTCTTTTTTACAGCCTGTCAACACGAGAATGACCAATAGGGAAAAAGTAAGTAATTTTTTCACTGTTCCTGATTTTGATAAAGCAATGTAAAGATAAGACCTCAATATGCGTATTTCCGTTTAATTGATATTCCTGGATTATTTTTGCTCGTGATCAAAAATAAACTGCTTTCGAGGCTATCCATTTCCATCTATTTTTATGTTTCAGGATTGGTTTTTTCCACATGGGCTTCCAGGATCCCTTTTGTGAAAGACAGATACAACCTGAACGAAGCTGAATTGGGTGGCTTGTTGTTTAGCCTTCCTATGGGTGCTTTGATTGCATTGCCTTTTGCCGGTTGGCTTGTGCATCAGTATGGCAGCAAAAAAGTAGCAGTTACATCATTGATTATTTATGCTGTGTTGCTGTTGACAATTGCTGCAAATATGAAACTTATCTGGCTTTCTGCAGTCCTTTTCGGTTTTGGGATAGTAGGAAATCTGTGCAACATATCTATGAATGCGCAAGGACTGACCATTCAGGAACAATTGAACAAACCAATCCTCTCCAGTCTGCATGCGATGTGGAGTTTGGGAGCTTTTTCAGCAGCAGCCATTACGGGAATTTTAGAGCATACTCCTATTTGGGTGCATTTCCTGATTATAGCTTTGTCTACTTTCTTTGCCGCCATCATCTTTTATTTTTTCATGATCAAGGATATCCCCGGATCGGATGAGCAACAGAAAATTTTTGTGCTACCCAATCGAGGTCTCATTTTGTTGGGTGTGATCTGTTTCTGTGTGGCCATGTCTGAGGGCGCCATGTCAGATTGGAGCTCTTTGTATTATCGTCAGGTATTACACACATTGACTTCCTCTACTACAGCTGGATATACATCATTTGCTTTTTGTATGGCCCTCGGCAGATTTACAGGTGATAGGTTCATTCATGCTTTCGGTCATTCAAGTGTTCTTAAAATGAATGGCATACTTATTTCTCTGGGGATGTCTTTGTCATTGATTGTTCAGCATCCAATATGGGTAATTGTGGGATTTGCATGCGTGGGCTTTGGTGTTTCCTCTGTGATTCCGATTGTTTACATGCTGGCAGCCAAAAGCAAATCAATGCCTCCGGCAGTTGCGCTTTCTGCCGTAAGCAGTGTGGGTTTTACTGGCTTCTTGGTGGGGCCTCCTATCATTGGATTTGTTGCTCAGGCACTTGGATTAAGACTTGCCCTGATCATTCTGGTATTGTTGGGTATGATGATTTGGTTGCTATCCTTTAAAGCAAAATCTCACCGATCAGTTGAATGAAGGGTCTAAAGGATAATTCAAAAGAGGAATGTATGCATCTCCCAGGGATTTAACTGCCTCTTTCCAGATCTCATTTTTATGCTGATAAAAAACCAACCGTCCAGTTGCAGGAACGGTAAGCCAGCTTTTTTCATCCATTTCTTCATCCAGTTGTTGTTCTCCCCAACCGGAATATCCTAGAAAGAACCTGATGTTTGAGTCATTACCAAGTCCGCTGTTGATTACATATTTTGCAGCTTCCAGATCACCGCCCCAATAGGTTTCTTCTCCAACCCCGATGCCATTGGGGATATGAGAAGGTAGTTTATGCAAGAAATGAATATGATCTTTGCCAACGGGTCCTCCATCGTATAGAGGCATCGTGTAGTTTCCAATTCCTTCAATGTAATCGGCCACAGTTTTATCAGTTGGTCTGTTGATGGTGATGCCAAATGATCCTGAGTCCTGATGTTCACACAGCAATACAACCGTACGCTGAAAGTTTGAGTCTTTCATGAAAGGTTCTGCGATCAGTAAAATGCCTTTGTCAACCTTTATCATAGATTGAATTTATTGAATTTTGATCTGATTTCCAAAAGCTCCGTTAATTCAAATCCAATCTGTATCTTCTTCAACATCGCTTCTTACCTTTGTTTCTCATGAAGAAAGTATTCCCGATCATTACTATTTTGATTACAATCTCTCTGATTGGTATCATTGTCATCCAGTACAGCTGGCTTAAAAATATGACATCCATCAGAAAAGATCAGGTGGCTGACAAGGTGGATAGGGTTGAATACGAAGTAGTTGAAGCATTGGTAGGTGCAAAGATGGGATCAACGCCGTCACTGCCTTTGGATGTATTGCCCAAAAATGCTCAGGAGGAAGTGCTCAACATGCTGGGGACCAAAACACTGGCCGAGCTTTATTCAATGGAGGAAATCAAAAAACTTTTTGTTGATGCCTTTGCCACACATGGATTGGCAGGTGCACAATTCGAATTTGCAGTAATCTCTGAATCCAACAATCTAGGTTATGAGATCGTTTCCCCCGGATATGAAACTTATTCGCAGCTGGTGAATGTGGATACTGCAAACTATTCAGTGGAAACATGGCCTCTTGTGAGTTACACTGCAGACGGAGCGATGGCATTGAATGCAGATGAACGCATCATCATCATTACCCATGATATTCAAAGTTTTGTGATAAGATCCATGAGCTGGATGATCGCAGTGTCTGTAGCCTTTACCCTTATTCTTATCGCTGCATTTTACCTGACAGTTCGCACCATTCTTACCCAAAAGAAGTTAAGTGAGATGAAGACAGATTTCATCAACAACATGACACATGAGTTGCGAACACCTCTGGCTACCATATCCATAGCAGTTGATACGCTGAAAAATGAAAAAGTCATAGGAGATCGCGAACAATTGTTATCAATAGGGCAGATCATCAAGACAGAAAACCAGCGGATGAATACCCAGGTTGAACAGATTTTACAGGCTGCACAACTGGATATTAACCAAGTTCTGAAAGATAAAAAAGAGTTGCATGTGCATGAAGTGATTAAGAAGATTGAAGACAAATTTTCTCTTCAGATCGGAGAAAAAGATGCAACATTGATCATGGATTTGGAAGCTGCAGATGATAAAGTATCCGGGCATCCGGTTCATTTTACCAACATGCTCAGTAATTTAATCGACAATGCTCTCAAATATTCAAGGGATGAAGTACCACCCTGCATTACGATAAGCACATACAATAAAAAGAAGAGCATTGTCATTCGTATCGAAGACAATGGAATCGGTATGAAAAAAGAAACTCTTGGAAAGATTTTTGATAAGTTCTATCGTGTTCATACAGGAAACGTTCATAATGTAAAAGGATTTGGACTTGGTCTGAATTATACACGAAAAATGGTTGAAGCGCATCAGGGCACAATACAGGTCGAAAGCACATTCGGACAGGGAAGTACATTCACCATTTCCATCCCCCTGGGTTGATCAGGCAGCAACTATGATATAAAAAGAAGTGAGCCATCCCCATAGCTGAGAAATCTGTATCCCTTATTCAAAGCAGTCTCATACGTTTTTTTCCAGTCCGCTTTCATGATGGCAGCAATCAACAACAGCAGTGTAGATTGGGGCTGATGAAAATTGGTGATCAGTCCGCGGATCACCCTGAAT
>JBKCOY010000069.1:0-6471 GCA_046309555.1 Chitinophagia bacterium | reverse complement strand
CACATCAATCCCATCAAACATCTTAACCGCATGGTCCACCAACCTTTCACAATCCTTTTCCACAGAAACATCCGCATTCAATACACATAAACTTCCTTTGGGAGCATCCTGCTCGAGCTCCAGTATTTTCTGCGGATTCCTGCCACAGGTCACTACATTCCAACCCAAATTCAAATACTTAAAAACAAGTGCACGGCCAATGCCGTCTGTACCGCCGGTGATGAGGATTGTTTTTGTCATGGGGTGATAGGAGTTGGTAATTAGGAATTAGGAACTGGGAATTAGAAATTAGGGATCATGAAGTAGAAGTTAAAATTACTAATTCCTAACACCTAATTCCTAACGCCTAATAAAAAAAATGGCCGCCATTTCTGACAGCCATTGTGGTGAACCCGCTGGGACTCGAACCCAGGGCCCATACATTAAAAGTGTATTGCTCTACCAACTGAGCTACGAGTTCAATCCACTCCGTAAACGGGAGTGCAAAAATAATGGCTTTTCCTTTTCAAACAAAAAGTATTTGACATTTAGAAACTAGGAATTTCTCTTTCATTACATTTGCTCACTAAACCAGCATTATATGTCTTTCAACAAGATCAACAACATTGTGGGATGGATCGTTACTTTCATCGCCTGTTCTGTTTACATCATGACGGCCGAAGCCGGTGGAAGTCTCTGGGATTGCGGAGAATTCGTCAGCTCTTGTTTCAAATTACAAATACCTCACCCGCCCGGAGCACCGCTGTTTGTGATCATGGGCCGCATCTTCATCATCGCCTTCGGCAATGACCCCCTCACAGCTGCAAAAGCCGTGAACGTGATGAGCGCCCTGGCCAGCGGATTCACCATCATGTTTCTGTTCTGGACCATCACCCACTTCGCCAGAAAAATTGTGCAAAAAGGTCTGGAAGCATTGTCCGGAACACAAATCACTTCTATCATGGCCGCCGGTGTAGTTGGCGCCCTCGCTTATACCTTTTCAGATTCCTTCTGGTTCTCTGCGGTTGAAGGTGAGGTATATGCCCTCTCCTCATTCTTCACCGCACTGGTATTCTGGATGATGCTGAAATGGGAACACAATGCCGAAAGACCCGGAGCCGACAGATGGATTGTGCTGATCTTCTTCATGATGGGACTTTCTATCGGCGTTCACCTCCTCAACCTCTTGACGATACCAGCGATCGTGATGATATATTACTATAAGCGTTACAAAGCTACCAAATGGGGCACCTTCTGGGCCTTTGTCATCGGCTGTATCATTACAGGCGTTGCACAAAAAGCCGTGATCCAATATACCATCAAGGCTGCAGGTCGCATGGACGTTTTCTTTGTTAACTCTCTGGGCCTTCCCTTCTTCACGGGATTTGCTACCCTCTTCATCATCCTGGCACTCCTGATCTATGCAGGTATCCAATATGCCAATTCAGGAAAAATGAAGCGCAACCCCTATTTCCTGAAACTCGGACTCTGGTGCTTCGCATTCATGTTGTTGGGATATTCCACATATCTGACCACATTGATCCGCTCAGCTGCCAATCCGACCATCGATATGTACAACGTCGATAACCCCATGAGCTTGGAAGGATACCTTGGTCGTGAACAGTATGGTGATTTCCCACTGTTGTACGGACAGGTTTTCACCGCAAAACCCACCGACTATGAAGAAGGTGAGATGAAATATGTAAAAGGCAAAGACAAATACCTCGCTGTGGGTCGTGATCAAAAACCTGTCTACGATGCAGCAGACAAAATGTTCCTGCCACGTGTGTGGGATGCGAGCAATGATCAGGGACATGCTACCTTCTACCAACGATGGTTGAATCTGGAAGATGGAGAAGCTCCCACCATGGCCGACAACGTCAGCTGGGCGATGAGCTATCAGATCGGATGGATGTACCTCCGTTATTTCGGATGGAACTTCATCGGCAAGCAAAATGATATTCAAGGATTTGGCAACAAACGTGATGGCAATACGCTTACCGGTATTGCTCCGGTTGACAATACCCTGCTGAAGGATCAATCCAAACTGCCTTCCAGCATCCAGCAAAACAAAGCCAACAACAAACTTTTTGCATTGCCTTTCATCCTCGGACTCGTTGGCATCTTCTATCAATACAACAAAGACCGCAAGGGCTCCTTCGTGTCTTTCCTTTTGTTCTTCTTCACAGGACTTGCCATTGTGTTCTATCTGAACCAAGCCGGCAACCAGCCGCGTGAACGTGACTACGCCTATGTAGGGTCCTTCTATGCCTTCGCCATTTGGATCGGATTGGGTGTGTTGCAAGTGAAAGACTGGTTATCGAAATTCACCGGAGCTTCGATGGCCAATTATGCAGCGGGATTGATCTGTCTGCTGGCAGTACCCGGACTAATGGCTGCTGAAGAATGGGATGACCACGACCGCAGCAAAAAACAACTGGCACGCGATCTTGCCAAGAACTATCTTGAGAGTTGCGCACCCAATGCCATTCTCTTCTCTTTCGGAGATAACGACACCTACCCGCTTTGGTATGCACAAGAAGTAGAAGGCATCAGAAAAGATGTGCGTGTGATAAACTATTCATTGTTGGGTATCGACTGGTATATCAACCAGATGCGTTATAAAGTAAATGAAAGCGCACCAATCGATGTCATCTGGTCGGCTGAACAGATTGAAGGAGGCAAACGAGATTATGTTCGCTTTTATGAAAGAGCCGGTATCAGTGATCAAAACAGATACGTAGACCTCTATAGTCTGATGCACGATTTCATCGGCAGTGATGATCAATCAGCACAAGTTCAAATGCAGGACGGATCCTGGATGAACTATCTCCCTGTGAAAAAAGTAAGTGTGCCTGTTGACACACAACTGGTGAGAAAGAATGGAACTGTTGAACCTGGAGATGTAGTACCCACAGAGATCAGGTTTGATCTCCCCAAAGACATCCTGCTCAAAAACGACATGGCCGTTCTGAACATCATTGCTGCCAACAAATGGAGTCGCCCTATTTATTTCACCTCACCATTTGGAGAGCTTGGCTTTGCAAGCTATCTGAGAAATGAGGGACAAGCCTATCGCTTGATTCCTATACAGGGACAAAACATGCTGAATTCAAGAGCTTCGTACGAGACATTGAAAAATAAATTTGCCTACGGCAGTGCCAATGTGCCCGGCGTATATTTTGACGAAGAGAATCGCCGTCATCTGATCGGCATCAGGCAAGCCTTTGCAGAAACAGCCAATCAGCTGGCCATCGAAGGAAAGACGGACAAAGCCAAAGAATTGTTGAACCTGGCTGATAAGAATCTGTTGGAGCAAAACTTCCCTTACGCCATGGTGAGCCGCCAGAATCAGCACAACACAGTCACCGTGCAGTTCCTCGAAGCAGCCTATAAATCAGGTGATAAAAAACTTGCACAAAAAGTATCTGCCGCGCTTACAAAAGACCTGAATGAGCAAATGGCTTATTATGCTTACATAGGTGATATGCCTGTTACAGAATTGCAGCAGGCAGTGCAGGATATCTTGTCAAACAAAGCAGATAACCTCAGCAATGACCAAAGGCTCATGTTCATGGAGATCAGGCAGGCAATCATTATTCAAGAGTATGTGAGGGGATTGGAGGCGATGAACAAGTGAATTTAGGTTGAGGAGGTTGAAGTAGTTGAAGGGGTTGAAGTAGTTGAAGGGGTTGAAGTAGTTGAGGGGGTTGAAGTTTTATTTTAATTTCTTCAACCTCTTCAACTACTTCAACCCCTTAAACTGTATATTCTATTTCAACCGCCTCAACTCCTTCAACCCCTTCAACTGTATATTCTATTTCAACCGCTTCAACTATTTCAACTATTTCAACTCAATTCTTCCCCCGAAAACATACTTCCCATCAAATCCCTGAACTCGATTTTTTCGGAGAATAATTTTTTACTGATCATAGAGTAAGCACTGAGTCCGTATAAAACGAATTCCATCAGCAAGGCCTTATGCTTTCCAGTGGCTTTGGGATAATACTGTAAGACCAACTCTCCCAATCCATCCACTGAATTCAATAATTTTTGACGATCAGCATCCTTGAGATGGAACAACATGTCGATCCTGTTGCCAAGATCAAACCATTGTGTCACATTGCGATAGGGACTCTGAGGTGTTGATCCTTCCTTACCTCTTTTCTTTTTGAAATCTTCCGGATCTGGGAAATATTTTACAAAAGTGCTCCGTATTGCTCGCTCAAGTAAGTTGATGCTCACCTGATAGGGACCTTCCTGCTCCCCTTCGTATACCAACTCTATTTTTCCGGTAAGCGCCGGAATGATGCCTTGCAAGTCACTCATCCAGATCTGAGTGGCTTTTTCTTTGTTGATCAAAGCTCTTCTTTCTGCAGCACTATAGGCATTTTCAAGCGCCGCAATGGTGAGCCTGGCCGATACACCACTCTTCTGGTCCACATACTCACTTGACCTGGCTTCAAAGGCGATCTGTTCAATGATTCGGGCTACCAAATCGCTTTGATCGATCAGCTTTGACTGAGCCTCATGCACATCGGCCTCCTGGGAAGTTATGTTCATAGCGGCTTCAATGGATTTTGGATAGTGTGTCAGGATCTGACTTTCAATCCTGTCTTTTAGTGGTGTTACAATGGAACCTCGATTGGTATAATCTTCCGGGTTGGCCGTGAACACAAAAACAATGTCCAATGGGAGCCGCAGTTTGAATCCCCTGATCTGAATGTCCCCTTCCTGCAAAATATTGAAGAGTGCAACCTGGATGCGTGCCTGCAGATCGGGCAATTCATTGATAACGAAAATACAGCGGTTGCTGCGCGGGATGATACCGTAATGGATCACCCTTTCATCGGAAAAATTCAATTTTAGGTTGGCCGCTTTCACCGGATCAATGTCGCCAATAAGATCAGCAACTGAAACATCAGGCGTAGCCAGTTTTTCACCATATCGTTCTGTTCGATGAAGCCATTCGATCGGAGTATCATTTCCCTTTTCTTCAATCAGTTTCTTTCCGTAATTAGAAATGGGATGCAGTGGATCATCGTGGATATCACTGCCGGCGATGAATGGGATCCATTCATCCAGCAGATCTGTCATTTGTCTGGCCATCCGTGTCTTGGCTTGACCGCGCAATCCCAGAAACAGCATATTGTGTCTTGAAAGAATGGCTCGCTCCGTATCAGGAATAACAGAATCTTCATACCCGATAATGCCTGGAAATCTTTCTTCACCTGCCTGCATTTTTTTGATCAGGTTCTCCCGCATCTCTTCCTTGATGCTTCGGTTTTTATATCCCGAAGCCTTCAACTCACCTAATGTCTTTATATTTTTCATCTTCAATTTTTATTCGTTGCATCAGCTGTCCCGTGTCCCCTTTCCGTCGTCCCCTGTACCTCGTCCCTCGTACCCCGTCCCTTTCACTTATTATCATATCACCCTCTTCTTACCCTTCTCAAAATCATCAAAAACAAAACTTCCCAGGTCATCAAGTGATGCATAGAAAGCTCTGCCATTGTTTGATTCTGTAAATGCTCTAACAAAACTTTGCAGATAAGGATCACTGGTGATCATGAAAGTGGTGATCTTTATTTTCAGTTTTTTACATTGGGCGGCCAGGTTCAGACATTTGCCCGTGATCTTCCTGTCGAGTCCAAATGCATTCTTGTAATATTTTTTCCCTTCTTTCAGACATGTAGGCTTACCATCTGTGATCATAAAGATCTGCTTGTTGGGATTCTTTCTTCTCCTCAAAATATCCATTGCCAGTTCTAGTCCCGCAACCGTATTGGTATGATAGGGACCCACCTGCAGATAAGGCAGATCTTTGATCTCGATGGTCCATGCATCATTGCCAAAGACCACAATATCGAGTGTATCCTTGGGATATTTGGTTTTGATCAACTCTGCCAGTGCCATGGCTACTTTCTTCGCAGGAGTGATGCGGTCTTCACCGTAGAGGATCATCGAGTGAGAGATATCGATCATCAATACGGTGGAGGTCTGGGTTTTGAAATCTGTTTCACGGATCTCTAGATCATCCTCTCGCAAATTGAACTGATCGATACCGCTGTTGATTTGTGAGTTTCTGATGGAGCTCACAAAATCAACTTGATCCAGCATGTCGCCGAACTGATAGGGTCTGGTTTCCGGATTGATCTCATCCCCCATTCCACTTTTGAAAGTGCTGTGATTCCCTTTTCTTCCTTTCTTTAGTTTTCCAAAGATTTCCTCCAATGATCGTTTGCGGATACCCTGCTCTGTCTTTGGGGTGATCTTTATCTCTCCTTTTTGATTGTCCTCATCAATGTAGCCCTTTTGTTTCAGGTCATCAATGAAGTCGCCAATACCATATTGCGGTGTACTGAACTGATATTCCTTGTCGAGTTCCGTCATCCATTTCAATGCTTCCTCCGCATCACCATTTGTATAACTCAGGAGCTGCATGAATACATTCAGCAGTCGGTCGAAATCTGATTTTCCACCGCCGGAGGG
>JBKCOY010000068.1:0-29642 GCA_046309555.1 Chitinophagia bacterium | reverse complement strand
TATAACTTTGAAAGATTAATATTACTTTATGAACAAATTTCTGACTATGAAAAAGAAGAATTTTTTTCTTGTCAGTTTATAATTCTTTAATAATTTTTAAATTAAATTAACTAATTTTAGACAGTTTCATCTATACATGTTACTTTTTATATTTCAATCCCCACCCTCTTCCTCTCCCCATTACCACCCTGTATATAATAATGCTTCGCAAGATCAGGACCGATAGCTTCTTCAAATACACGTTTGATCCTGGAGATCTTTTCGCTGGCGGAATTGCTCAACACATTCACCAAATCATCTATCCTTATCCGCATCTCCTCACGCGTGCCCGTATGCGAAATTTTTTCATAGATCTCCACCAGTTCAACACGATGATCCATCAGCTCCGTGAGAAACAACCCCTCCGGATATTTCATGAACAAAAAATACAAAGCTTTTTCCAACGGACGAAGCTTTATTTCAATATTTCCGAACTCCGGTAAAAAAATCCTGTTGTTCCTCCCATCAACATGTACCCTGCTGAGTGGTACATGCTGCTTGAAATTCTGCGCATATAACATCTTCACCCTTAACGAATCCATTATGCTCAACGCATGCAAGATATCTGTCGTAGGCATTTTTGTTTTTAACTTTGCCATACAATCCCCACAAACATCCGCCGTTCGCATCTTCAAAATGATCTCACGCTTCTCTATACAGAGATCATTTACACAACCAATAGCACGGGAGTGGGCCTGATCAAAGATAGGCTTGGTAGCATCAAATGAAAACCGGTGCATCAGCAAGGCTATGACCTCAAAGGCAATTGGGAACTGACGATGACATGGCAAAAACATCTCCCAGTCTGCAGTATGCAAAAATCCATTGTTTGGAGCATTCTGATCGAGTGTGGCGAACCAATTAAATTTATTGCCAATATCCGTAAGCAACAAAACCATATCATCTTTAGGGATAGATTGTGTCTTTCGATATGATTCACATTTGTTGAACAATGTAGACCAGGCTGCGGTAGTAACACGCTTGGGGAAATTCCACGATGGGAAAAAGTTATCCATGCTATACACTGGTGGTCGCTCCATTTTTTTAAAAGCTTCCTCGCCAGCATAATAACGCTGGTATAATTCGTCTTTTTGAAAATCAATGATACTTTCAGGATCACAGCTGAATTTCAATGTGCCATCAACCGCAGTAAGCAGGTCGTAAACATTTGTAAAAAGCGAATGTGATAACTCAGCACTCTTGATGAGATGGATGGTCATTTTTCAGGGTTTAAAACTACCGAGATGGTAAATCCCGGTAGTAAACAAATTAAAACATTTTTCTAAGATCTTCACCCTTTCTCTTTCTGTCATAGTATCCTCGGAAAGAATCGTTCAACCTATCCCAAACACTCTCATTCATAGAAGCTTTTGCAAAAGAAATACTGTTCTCTCTCTTGATCGACATGCTCTCCGCCACATCCACCGCATCCAGCGTAGCTCCCAGAAAACTGAAGGTCCAGGTTCCACTGGCCTCCCGCTGCTCCACCATCTGCTTCACATTCTTCAAAGTATATCTGACTGATGCATTTTCATATCCGTCTGTCAGCACAACCATCACTACAGTTGTGGGTAAATGTCTATTCGACTCCTGCTGGTATTCAGACAACCGATTCATCGTCTCTGCCATGGCATCCAACATAGCGGTGTTACCATTGGGCTGATAATTCTCCTCATTCATCTTGTAAGCATCTGACACCGGACGCATATAATAATGATGATCCACCTCATGATTGAAGGTAGTCAACCCGATGGTGATCTGCTGCTCAGGAAATTCCGCCTCCAGCTCGCAGATCTTCGCAATCTGCTCATTAAATCCATTAATGGTCTGGTCAATGCAATCACTCATCGATCCGCTTTTGTCGACAATGATGTGATAAATGGTTTTCTGTGTTTTCATGTTCTTGTTTTTTGATGTTTTTAAATGATTAGACAACGGCTGCAAAAATTTCATCGGGATAGTTGCCAAATACATATTCGGCAACGGGACAAAGCCAAAGCTGATGGTCATAAGGCTTCCCATGAAGACTGCTGACCCGATAATAAGCTCCATAATCCACCGGAGCATGTCCGATCTGGTCGAGCAACTGTCGGTTCAAACCTTTCTTGAACTTCTTCATGTGTGTCTGATATCCCTTGAAACTATTCGGAGAGAAACTGAGGGTAACCTGATTTCCATTCTCTGAAAGGATATCCAGGAACGTGTCAGCCCCATCCACCATCATGAGATTGCCGCGGGTGCCCAGTCCCTGCTCAAGAAACTGAGGCAGATCGGCATACCAGATCCCCTCTTCCTTAACAAATCCCAAGACCTGAACTTCGCTTGCTGTGATTGTCTGCATATTGTTGATTTTTATGATGCAAAGCTATCACGGCGATATGCCTGAAATTTTTTCTTACAACCTTGTAAGATTACGAAGGCATCCTTTGAAAACAGGCCTTCAACCTCTTCAATATTAAAAGGGAAAAATACGTTCCTCCTCGGGTGAAAACACATTTTTCAAGTATCTCTCCTTTAGCATCTTTATTGCATGAAAAAAAGATGTCTGAACCCGCGGGCGGATCCATCTCATCGAAAAATATCGATTGTAGATGTCAGCAAAAAGATGACAGGCGTTCACATAATCTTCCTCGAACTCGAAAAATGCAGGAAATGCAGTAATTTCTGTTTTGGAAAGATGCCGGATTAATGGATTACTTTTCTCACTGAACCTGATAAAATCATCGCAATGTCTAAACATCAAATGCACGTTTATCCCAACTTGGTCAAAGCAGTTGAAATAATCGATGAATCCAACTATACTCCCGGTCAGCTCATCGCATATGATAAATAGATAGATAGCATCATTTGAGTGCAAAAAATATCCATAACACTATTTCATTTCTCTTACATAATGTATTGAAGCCAGTTCTTTTCCGAACTGCATTCTCACCAGCTCTCTGGCTTTGTAGTCGTTTTCTGCAAAAATTACTGTAGTTGTGGTTTTCCCTCCCTGAAGTTGTACTTTAACTTCGAATTGCTTTACGTTGCTCATAATGATGAATTTGTTTCGTCAAATATGAGAGAAGGGAGTGAAATTTTATTTCCAAGGAAAATTCAAATATTGCGTAATAAACATTCTACTTTATTAAAGTATTTATATTTCATACAATTATTAAGTAAGAAACAATAATCTAAGCGAGTCTATATTACTGAATTCCATAACCAATCATAAATAACGCTGATTCAAGAGCTCTCAGTCTTATTTCATATGGCAGTTGGCTAAAATTTGAATTAAAATTATCGTCATCAGTTAATACTTTGTTTAATATCCAGCTTGATCTTACATTATTTATCTGATGTTGGATAGGAGAGTTAATACCTCTAAAAATTATATTTTCATTAAAATGATAACCATTACCTCCATTTCTTCTTGGGGGTATCCTAAAATTAAGTTCATTAGGGATATCTCTTATTATGTTCTCATTTAAATATTCACCAATCATTCTGCAAAGTGCCAATGATACTCTGCTATCATAAATTATAAAATTTTCGATTAGTAAAGAGTAAATTTTTGTAAAGCCAGAATTTAAGCGCAGATTGATGTTAAATGAAGTTTCATCATCAAACTCATTCAAATTCAAAATGTTACAACCTGCTATTACTTCTTCCATAAAGGAACCATATTCTAGGTTTTGATAGTTTACGATATAGGGTAAATTCCTGTTTATTACTTTCCCCCATCGCAAAACATCGATGGAGAAATTAATCAATTGAGTATTATCTTGTTCTAAGATAGCTCGATGACCACGGAATTTTAATTCATTAAGAATATCACTGTTAGCTTGAAAATCACCAGCACCCCAATAATATTGATTATATGCATCGAAAATTGAAATACACCCCCAGTTCACGGTTCTATTATTATGATTTACCCAATCAATATTTGCTGGGGCCAATCGTATGTTATAATTACATGGATAATTGTTTAATTTTAACTTTAACCATTCGATGAAATCGATTACATGTCTATTATTGAGATATTGTTGTTGTCTCATTCTTTCCTATTATTACTTTATTAATTATGCTTTATAAAATTACTATTCTTTATACAAAAACCCCCACAAATCCTTTTTGGGATCAGTGAATTTACCTCGTGTGATAACATTACTGATTATGCGAAGAGTCTTGTTGACCTTCTTAGCATAACGCGTATTCTTAAATAGAATTTCAATAATGTCTTCTATTACTACATAACAGTAGACAATAACAAAATGGATGAATCTTATCAGTAGTATAAGAATAAGAATTCCTATAACAACTCCGACATTATATCCGTCAGTTACAAAGTTTTCAATATTGGTGCAAATCTCTTTTATCATCATTTCAGTTTTTGATAGTTTTGTCAATATATATTCAGTTAAATTTATTCAGGCAGTAAACGCAGGTTGGATCTTCGCATTGACTTTGAAAACGAAGACTTTGAGAATTTTTCCATATTTCTCCTATCCACTCATCAAAAGCATCATTTGCCTCAAAAGTAAACGGGGTGATTACGTGATTATTCTCTGGATAATGAAATTCAAAATCGTATGCATCTTTCCCCGGAAAATTCTCTAGCATCAACCTCGAATATATATTGGCCTGTCTCCAATATTGTGTCCCAGTCTCTTTATTAGAGACAAATGTTTTCATTGGATTCTTGTTTCTGCCGGTTTTATAGTCGATTACTTTTACTTTTATGTCATAAGCTTCGACACGGTCAAGCTTTCCTTTCACTTTTGCTCCATTTTCGAGGATATAATGAAAATCATCCTCAATATGCTCAGGCCTTTTTACAAAAGGGTACCTTCTAATATATTCTCTGATCAACCATTTACCATATTGACTATATCTTGATATTCGGGTTGGATGAAAACTGAGCTTCAGTTTTTCCATTTGTTGATCTACAATTGCATTCACAAAATGATCATCATGCTGACGAAAATGTTCCTTTGCAATAATTTGTAAAACCTCATGTACAAGCGTACCAAAAGAAGGAGCTTCAGCTGATGTTCCTGGTATCTTCATGATCGCGTTGAAAAAGAATTCATTCTGACATCTCTCCCATGTACCTGTACTCGTTGGAGAAATCTCGAATTCTGACAGACGTTCATTAACCAGTGAAGTGAGTTCATCATCGGCATTAATAATATAACAATCATTTTTGCGTTTAGGAATCTCAAAATTTGCAACTTCCTCAAAGTGAACCCGATCAGAATTTTTAAAATTATTGAGTAAGATTGTCATCCAAAGGTCTTTATCATTGTAATTCTTTCGGAAATAACTGATATTCAACCTTGTCTTGGCTCTTGTGCAGGCTACATATATCAATCTTCTCATGTCATCCAGACTATCTGGCTCAGGAACTATATACCGGTTTAATAAGTCCGGAACATTAATGCCCTCCCTGTTGCTTCGATCTTCCCAATTAGTGCTATGGCACCCAATGAGAAAAACAGTGTCATATTGTAAGCCCTTACTTCCATGTATAGTGGATAGAATGACACAATTTTCTCCATCCTCTTCTTGTATACCCAATTCAACGCGGATATTAATACCATTCTGCTCATGATACCAGAACATATTGGCAAGTGAAATAAGATTCTTTTGTCTATCACTTGCAACAAATGAAGCAACAAAATCTGACAAAACCTCTACTTCCTGAACCATTGTTGGGATAGTTAAATCCTTTTTGGCAAGGTCAATTAAGGATGCTAAATGAGGTAATACATCAAGTTCAGTTCGAATCTCATAGAGCTCTTGTACTGATCTAGTAAGATTTGATAGTTTTGGATCAGCATTGTTTTCACCAAGTAGCCATTCATATAGGGATTTGGCTTTTTGCTTTTTACTCAACAAGAATGTCTTGAGCAGCTCTCTGCCATACTTTTTGTGGAGGAAAAACTGGATCAGAAATCCCTCTGCCATTCGACTATTTTCTTCATGGCATCTTATGAATTGCAAAAGGTTGTAAATACTTTTTCCAAATGGGGTATCCAGTAAATTGATCCAATTCCTGTTTGCTTTGTATGGAATGGAATAATGATCGAGCCATCGCATCACCAGTTCAAATTCTTTATGCTTTCTGGCCAGTATGGCAATACCATTATATTGTCCATCGGAATTCTCAAAAATATGTTTTGCCAGCGCATAGGCCTCTTGTTCTGCATTTTCATAAACTTTCACACTGGGTTGATGGGTGACATCTTGGTAATCTTCATTTCCTGCAATCAAGGGTGCATTTTTCTCCGGTTGTCTCTCACCATTTTCAGCAATCAATTCAAATGATTCCTGTAAAATAGTAGCTGTACTTCTGTAATTAATATCCAGGACAATGGTTCGAAGCCTTTGGAATTTATTCCGCATCCATTGAAAATTACTTCTATTAGCACCCTGGAAGCGGTAGATGCATTGATCATCATCTCCAACGGCAAAAATATTGGGTTCAATGACTTCGGAACAAATCTGATCAATCAAAGCCAACTGCTTTGCATTGGTATCCTGAAATTCGTCTATTAATATATATTGATATTGCTCATGCAAACGGGTTTTCAACTGATTATCAGCTTCTAAAAGCAATACACCCTCAATCAGCATATCTTCAAATTCAAACTTCTTTCTGGATTCAAGTTGCTGATTATAATCCACATACATTTCGCTGATTTCGGATCCAAACTTTCTTAGGCGATCTTGGAGTTTCCTTCCATCGTAATTCAATACTCCCTTTTGGGTAAGATATTTTTCTTCGAGCGGTAAAATATTTTGGATACAGTTTTCAACTATTTCCAACAGTTGGTCAGACGTTATACCTTCCTGCTTCAATGTGCTGAAAATACTGGCAAGGTCATTGACTTTTTTTGACGAAGCCGGCTTCAGGTAGTTTGGATCCATTGCAGCAAGATGGTCATATATCATCTTTTCAATCAGCATATGCCTCTGTGCATCTGTGATCAGGGTCTTCCCGGAAAATATATCCGAAGCGTTCTCATTGATAAGTTTATTGCACAGGGAATGATAGGTATAGATGGCAATCTTTTCTGCATCGGGTCCGATAAGGTGCAAAAGACGTTTCCGCATGGCCTGAACAGCAGCATTGGAATAGGTAAGGCAGAGAATATTGGATGCCCGAACATCCTGCTGTTTCAGTATTTGTCCGATCCTAACTGCGAGCACTTCTGTTTTGCCGGTACCGGGACCTGCAAGTACCAAGACAGGGCCATCAATATGCATTACCGCTTCTCTTTGCTTATCATTTAGCTTGAGAAAAGCATCATTGTGCCTATCCATTTGATTTTGAACACCTTGAGAATGAGACATATATGGAATTGTTGTTTACTGCTTTTATCAAAAATGCGGTGGGGTTGTGAAATTTTATTTCAATAGCTAGTTCTAAGTTTCTAAATATGGATGTTTCAAACAATTGTAGGGCTTGCTGTATATCTAAGTCCTGGTGTTTTAACACCTTTTTATATTTCTTTTATTTTTTGATCAAAATTTTGCTACGATTTTAAACTAGATGAAATTTTATTCAAATGATACTTAAGATTATAAAGGGAAAAGGATTTTCTGATGTCGGACTACTAAGTGTTCTTTATACAAATAAGTATACCGAGGAATTTTACTGTGGCTTATTTAAACGGGAGAACGAATGGTATATAGTTTTTAAAACAGATATAGATAAATTTATATATGTGAAGATTGAAAATGAAAAAATATAACAGATAATAAGAAGACAAATAAATTTATATTATATCTTAAACTACAGAAGATGTATTGGAGATCAAGATTTTAATAAAATTAGCAGCTTTAGATTCCTGATGTTTAAATTAAAAATAAAAATTGCTGAAATAAGTCATGAAATCTATTTACTTCCAAATGTTTATTATATATGGCACCAATATAAAATAAATCCTTTTCTATAACTTAATTGCTAGATTTAAAATATGATAAAAATATTTTATTTATTAAGAAATACGAAGTTCCTCACTGTAATTTTAATATGCTTTGTATATGACAGTGTAGGCTTCGTCGCTAGGTTATACCGAGTCCTTTATAATTGATTTAAATTCAAATGATAAAAAACTTTCAGAATTGGATCTTGAGAATTTAAAAAATATCTAGAAGAAAACTATGACATACTCGATTTTGAAAATGGCGATGAACTTGAAATTAGATAATAGAATAAATATATCAAACAGCCAAACTGTAAACTTAAATTATGCCTGTTGTATATATCATATAGGGTCAACAACACCCCAAAGCTTAAAAATATATCTGGCTGAAATATTGATTAGTACCATTTACTTATCGATTTTAAGATATAATTAAAATAAAAGGTGATATGAATTATAAATGATAATTAGATTTTAATAATATGTACATTAAAAAAATAATCTTCATAAAAATAAAATATTTCAAATGGGACTAGTCGATAAATACCGATGGGGAAATGTCAGTAACATCCCTGTATCAAATATTGAAATTGATAGTCTTGCGACTTTAGAATCTATTAAAAGAAGACAAGGTTGGATGATCGCAGCTCAAGTGGCAACAGTTGCAGCTATTGCTTATCAAACAAAACAAACTACTGATGCACTAAAATTAGTAAATGATACTTTAGAATCAATAGAAGGAACAATTCAAGATGGATTTGATAGTTTAGAGTCAAGCATAGAAAGACTAGAAGCGAATTTATTAGAGAACTTAAATGAGATTAAATGGTACCTATTTAATGTTGATCAAAAGCTTGATCAACTTATAAATTTAGTAAAATTTAGTGGCGCAACTAAGTCTGCAGAATATAATAAACAAGGATTCATTTTATATAAAATTGGTTCTTACACTGAAGCTATAAGTCAATTAAATAAAAGTTTAGAAGAGAACCCACTTAATATAGAGGCTTATATAAATTTAGGATTCATTTATCTAAGACAAGAACAATTAGAGGATTCAATTTTCAATTTCGAACGAGCATCAAAAATTGTAAAAGAAGATTTTTCATATTTTGAAGAAATTTCACAGGATAGGTTAAAATCAACAGAAGTATTTATACTTGATAATCTTTCAACTCTTTACGGTCTTCAAGATAAACATAGCCAGTCTATAGAATATCTTAATTCAATTTTAAAAAAGGATATTGATAAAAAAACAGAAGTATTATCGAAGTATAAATTATCAAAATATCTTTGTCTTTCGGGTGATCATGAAGGAGCATTAAGTATAATTAATGAATTAATCAATAGTCAATATTTTGAGCCAGTTGCTCTAGCAGTTTCTAATCCCGATTTTTCATCTATTAGCTCTACAGTATTATATATACTTCAGGATAAACTAGAAAACGTAAAAAAATCATTTATAATTGATAGTAATATAGAACTCGAAAAGCTAGAATTAATCGATATAGATTTAACAATAAAATCTAAATTGACTGATAATATAAAAAAATTAATTTTAGTAGTAAGTAATAGCTCAAATTACTCAATTTTACTAACCTCAGAATTCAAGGAACGGCATAATGAGCTACTTTCTTTGCTAGAGTTATTTAGTGAATTAAGACATAAGGCAGATAAAGAACTTATTACACTTTCATTTGATTATAAAAAACTCGAGGCGATAAGTGAGTACAATAGTGAAATAGATTCAAGTTATTCATCTGATGAAGATATTCTCACAATATCTCATAAAATATTACTTTCAAAAATCAAGTCTAATGTAAAAAATGGGATTGAAAAAAAGATCCGTCAATTTGATGCCATAAAAAAAACACATCAGGATATATCTAAAAAATTAGAAGACCAACTTAATGAAATCGACTCGATTTCCATTGACAAACTTGTTGATTACATTAAGACTGACTTTAATATTAATAAAATTATTGAGAACATAAGATTTCCAATAAAAAAAGAATCATTTAATGAAAAAAACAAGAAAAAAAATAAAGGACAAGATTTTGATTTAATACAGAAAGTCATTAAAGATTACTCTAACTTATTTGATAAATATCTAAGTAAAGATAAAATTAGTACTTCTAAGTTAGAGAAAGGAAATCAAAGTGATATAACCTTTGATGATTCAAATACTGAATATGATATAGACTTCGAAGAAGAGAATGATTTTTCCGATATAATTCGAATTGCAAAATCTGGTAAAAGACTTGAAGCAGTTAAATTAATGAAAGATAAAACAGGATGGGAATTAAAAGAGTGTAAGGATTGGGTAGATAGTATTATTTAATATAATGATATTTATCATATCCGAATAATAATTTACTTAATTACACTATGAAGGCTATAAACTAATTTTTTTATGATAACGAAATAATTAAATATGTCATCTAAGTTTAAAGAAATATTTGACTATAAGTCTATAAAGGTAGATGTTGCTAAAGACAAAATTCAAAAAAGTCTAAATAGTGAACTTGCTAAATTTAATTTTGAAGATGATTACTTAAATGAAGGTAATTTAGATATTATATCTTGCTCTGAAATCTTATTTCATACATGTACAATAGAAAATTTTACTGACACAAGGAATATTTCCGAAACAAATCGCCCTAATATGACCGGTGTGCAAATAGGGACAAAACGATTTTCGGAATTTAATGTATGGGATTATAAATTATCTTACAATAAAGAGTTTGAAAACTCTGATGATAATCATATTATTGAAGAAAGCCATCATGCGATTGGTTGTGGAACTTGTAAACAGCATGGGAAAGTAAGGTGTTCAAGTTGTCGAGGCGCTGGTGATTTGACATGTAGTAGTTGTTCTGGCCGAGGTGAAAATAAATGTAGTAGTTGTTCTGGAAGAGGTGAAACACAATGTTGGTCATGCTCGGGTAAAGGGACGAAAGAAACAGGATATGGTGACAGTAAAAGATATGAGCGATGTTCCTCATGCAGTGGGAGAGGGTATAAACCTTGTTCAAGTTGCAGAAATGGATATGTTACATGTTCATCTTGTAGTGGTAAAGGCCGCGTAACTTGTTATACTTGTTATGGTTCAGGAGAGGTAACATGTTATGAATGTGAAGGGTACAGAACAATGGATCATTATTTTATAGTTAATTCAAAGTTTTTAAATTTACATCAACTGCTTTTTCTGACAAACCCTTATCCAGGATTTGATATTTTGAAAGCAATGGATTTAGGGTTTTCAATTCAAAACAAACTATTCGAAATAAAAGAAAATAGATTTAAAGATGGGTTTTTCGACCAATTACAAACTCATCCTTTATTCCGTCAAATCTGTATTTTTTTTGATTTTCAAAATTCTTATAAGACAAGACTGATTTCATCACGAATTACTTTTTTTGAAAACAAATATTTTGAAGTTAAATTCTCCTTTTACGGTGAAAACTATATTATTTATTTTGATCAAAATTTAAATAAATCTTATTATGCTGATAAAAAACCTTCTGATCAATATGAATTAGATCTTCTTAGCAAATCATTAAAAAGTGCTATTAGAAATGAATTAGGTATAGCTAAAAAAACCATCCAGAAATTATCTAAGTATGATTTTATAAGTATCAATGAAAAGACAATTATAACTGCAATAGAAGATACGCAGAATATTTATGAAGCTAAAACCGAAATTGATAATCGTAATTTTAATAATGCAGAAAGCACATTAAAATTAGTTACCAGTGAAAAAAAGAGTGAAGAAGATTATAAAGCTCTGAAAAAAAAGCTTGATAAAATTTATTTAAATAATACAATATTATTTTCTTTAATTGGCCTATCTGCAGTATGTCTGAAGTTGTTTAATAAAAATATTGAATTTGTTTTTTCCAATTTAAGTATTGCCGTTTGCATTATTTTCTTATGTATATTTTTGAATAGATTTATTAGAAATATCAACGTTGCACGGTGGTTAGTGGTTTTATTATTATCAGTTCAGTTTAGCTATATATTTTATATTGATATTGTTAAGGGGAATGAAATAAGAGCAGAATATTTAAAAGTTGAAGAATTTGATGAATTCAAAAAGGGGAAAATAATTATTTCGATTGATAATGGTGATGAATCATTGTTTAGTTATATCAATTTTCCAAGAGGCATTAGTGGTGAAGCTATTTTATTAAATGAACAACAAAATGTAAATGATCTAAATTATTATTTTGTTGTAAAACCTGGCTTTGTTGAGAGGTGGTATAGAAGTGAGGTTAAAATTCCTAATCTTATTGTTGATAAACAGAGAAGAGTTTATTCCGATAATGATTTAAAACAAATATTAAGTGGAGTATCTGATCAAAATCAGCAGCTCATATTAAGAGATTGGGAAAAACGACTAGAATTCTACGCCAGAGTAAGTGATTTATATGTAATTGAAAATATAGCAGTTGAATTTATGTTTAATGATAGAGAAAGTTTTGAACAAAAACAGACTTATACGGTTTACATGCCTAAGTTTATTTACGAGCTATTATTACAGAAAAAACCAATAAGCGGATATAATTTATCTAATGCACCCTCGATTTCAATACTAGAATCAAGTTTATTGAATAATATAAATTTAAGCACTTCTTTATCGGTTGGTCAATCTTATCAAGGAGGTATTTTAGTAAAAATTGATGAAAGTGGCCAACATGGTTATGTTATGAGTATTGAGGATCTTGGAAAAGCTGACTGGGCTAAAGCAAATGAATTATGTGATAATTATTCTTATGATGGTTTTGCTGATTGGTCATTACCAAGTATAGAGGAGTTAAGAGAAATATATAGTTTGAAAAATCAAATGTCAAATTTTCAGGAAAACTGGTATTGGAGTAGTTCTCAGGATCAAAGTAACTCAAATTTTGCTATTCACTTAGGTTTTATTTCTGGAGATGAAATGCCAGTACCTAAGGAACATCTTAAATTTGTTCGTGCAATACGAAAATTCTAAGCTCATACCAGATTAAGAATATAATACTGTTTAAAATCAAGGAGTCCTCTTTTTATTATTCATTAAGCCAATTAAATGCATTAAAAAAATAGCTATCTGCATAGTTTCTCCAATCCTGTCCATCAAAGCCAAATTTAGCCAATTGTCTTTGTGGTGATCCAGGAGAAGGGATAGCCAATGCTGTCACTTGGAAATTGTTTATCACAAATACTTTTGCAATTGGATTAATGATTTGGTTATTATTTCCTCCAATAACATTAATAAAGTTATTTTGAAAAATATGACCTAGTAAATTATTACTTTGACCAAATGGTAAATTGCCATGGCAAATAATTTTATTTTCCAGATCATTGAGCACGCCTTTTGAAGTGCATAGAATTTTTCTTACTCCATTGTTAATGAGTGTTTGTATTCCATTTATATTGTATGTCTTTCGAATTAGCTTACTGTCTAGCGAACTGAAATCGTGTCTTTCACAAGAAATTATAGTGTCAGAAATCGCAATTTGTCTCTGAGTTAAACTTTGTATTATTAAGTTGGGGTTTGGCGGAAGCAAAATTGTATTATCTATAATGTCACGATAAAATTGCCAAAATTTGCTGTCTATACTCCCATAAAAAAACCGAACTGTTCCTTCATCATGTCTGTTTTCTTGCTTTATCAGATTGTCTTGATTAGTACATTCATAAACTGGAAAACTACCCAAAATCAATTTGGTTGCTCTATTAATTTGCCCTTGATGTAGGTAAGGATGTGTCTCAATTTCTCCTATTGGCATATTGTATAAGTTTTATTTTCTGATTATACAATTAATCGCATACAAATATTATGTAATATAAAATTTATATTGCAGAGGAAAGGATTCGAACCTTCAGGGGGGCTTTCACTGTGTTATCGTGCAAAAAAACACCATTAATTGCTTATCCCAGCCAAAATATTTGGCTGAGTCTTCCACTGGTCAGTTTTTTTCGCCAGCTCTGCATATTTTTCATTTAGATATATATTTAAAGTCCAGTACTATTTTACTCAATACGAGCCATTTAATTGTCTTACATAGAAATCACTTATTTAATGTGTTAATGGATGATTAGCTTGGGTATTCGTAAAACCGAAATATAGAAAATGATGTTGATTCTCTCTTGCACAAGCTCTTAGTGTCATTTGAAACTCTAGTCAATCTCTTGTAAATATTAAGTGATATATATTTCCCATATGAATCTGTTCATATATCTTAAAATACACTGCAACTTTTAATTTAATTGTTTTCATTCCACTTATTTTATCATTTATTCCTACCGCTGAAACCCAATCTGTGCTCTCTTGCCCGACTTCCTGAGCAACAACTCCTCCTCGCACAAACTCATCAATTCCACCTCCAGATCAAAATCGGGCTCGAGCATTTCCCTCACCAAGATCTTCTTTTTAACATTCGCAATCTGACCACCGGTAAGCTGGTAATCCCTGTTCACCATCTCCAATACATCTGCATCCACATTCACAAATGCATTCCGAAGGATTTCAAATCTTACCTCATCCTCAGGCTTGTTGAACTCCAGCTTATACAAAAGCCTCCTGTCAAAAGCCGGATCGAGATGATCTGCCAAATTGGTGGTGGCAATAAAAATACCTTCAAAGTCCTCCAGCTCCTGCAGCAAAATATTTTGCATAGAATTTCTCATCTTGTCAACACTCGACTGCACCTGAACACGATTGCCAAAGATAGCATCAGCCTCATTGAACAACAGAATGGGTGTATTTTCAAATTGCTTCCGCGCCATCTTGTATTCTTCAAACACCCTGGAAATATTTTTTTCACTCTCACCTACCCACTTGCTATTGATCTTCGGAATCTCCACCATGAAAATATGCCTGCCCGTTGTCCGTGCCAGACTTTTCACACTGGAAGTCTTGCCCGTGCCGGGATGACCATACATCAGAATCGTAAACCCTTTCTTCATTCCGTTGGCATCCAGCTTGCTCATGATCTGCTCATATTGCTCCTGCTCCAGTGCATGAGAAAGGGTACGGATATGCTTCCGCTCAACTGGATTGTAAAACAATTTCTCCTCCTGAATCGATTCAAAGGAAATGAGCTGACCCATCTTTGGCTGAAAGGCTTTGTTCTTCAAATCCTTCATGTAACTGAACAACTTGTCGAGCGACTTATCCGTGAGCTGAACCATTGAAAACAAACCAAACATATCACCCGCCATCATGATATAATTGTTATTGATGAGCAAACATTTTCCCTGCTTGATGGATTGCTTGAATTTCATTTTGATGGCATTCGAATCAGCAATCTCCTTGAGAATTTTATCAATGTCTACCTCATCTTCTCCGGCATTCTGTTCTACACAAACATTCAGAAAAAAGATAAGATCAATACCCTGAAGATCCTTGCGTGAAAGAATCCACTTCACCTCATCCAGGTGCTGATTCAAAGAAAGCAACTTGTTGCACTCTTCAATCAGCTCTTCGGTATTCATGATATCATGCATCCTTTGCAAGATCAGATCGTTGACCTCGAGCATGAAATCAGAAAAACTCTGAACCTGCTGCAAGTCCATCGCACTGATGTCCCCCTCCGTCATGGCCAAGACGGCCTTGGGACTAACAATGACAGATTTATAACTGAACTTGAACCGCTTGTTGGTGCCCTTGATCATCAGCAACTTCTTGTCGGCCAAAGACCTGATGATACTGTCCACCTCCGCAATGGCAACAATATCATTCCCAAAATGTGACACAATACTGTCCTTCGTCATCTCATTGTCCTTAAGCGACGCATTCAAAAAAAATGCCATGAGTATGGCCTCCCGCGAATTGATATTATAAAAATTTGCAATGGGTGAAACCGTTTCCTCCAGATTATCAATCAATTCCTGATTAAAAGGCACATTCTCAGAGGATCTGACCGCAGACTGAATACCGGATAAAATGGAAGTATAAACGGAAGTGTTACACATGTGGGGGAGGTTTTGGTGGACGACAAACTTGAGGGCAGATGTTGAAATTTTATTTCCATCTGGAAAAGAAATTCAAAATTGAAATTTTCAAGCCCGATTGATTAATTTAGAATTAATCGCCTTAAACAGCCATCCCCCATCTATGCCTGAGAATAAAAATCAAAAATTTAGGTTTAAGATTATCAACACTTACATGAGATCCAGAACCGGATTCTCCATCAAGGAATTGACGGAAATTGTCAATAATAGCCTGGATGATGATGGAAAGGGTCCCGTAACTGAAAGAACCATCAGAAATGATATTAAGAATATCCAAGAGATTCATGCTGTAACAATCATTGATAAAGGCGGGAAATTCAGGTATGAAGACCCGAACGACTCCATTGAAAAATTTTCCATCAATGACGATGAAAAAGAAGCTTTGGAAGTAGCCCGACAGGCATTTTCAGTTTTAAAAGGAACACCCTTTTTCAAACCCTTTGATGATGTGTCCACCCGAATCCTGGGCAGTGCGGTGCTCCGTTCCTTCGAGGAAGATCATTCCGGTTACATTCAAATAGGAGACGGGGGGTATGATGCCGGAGCAAAATGGCTGCACATCATCTATAAAGCCATTATTGATAAAAAAGCGCTAAAAATAGGGTACCGCCCTTTTGGGGGAACCCTCAAAACAAGAACCATCAGCCCTTACCTCTTGAAAGAATACCGCAACAAATGGTATTTGGTTGCCCATGCCAAAGAGATCAAAAGCGCCGACAAAACCAATGTCTTCAAGCTGTACCGAATTGAGTCTATCGAAACAACTGATGATTCCTATTTCATTGATGAGGGATTCAATGCTGAATACTATTTCAAATATTCTCTCGGCGTCTTTCACAGTCATGAAAATCAACCGGAGTTGATCCGACTCAAATTTTCACCGGGTTTGTCCAAACTGATCAAAGAAAATCCTGTTCATGCTTCCATGAAGATTGAAAAAGAAGACAATACGGGCTTGATTGTTAGCTTTTATGTATACAATACACCCGAACTCAAAAACCTGATCTTTTCTTTTGGTAGTGGGTGTACTGTTTTAGCACCCAAAACCCTTCGGGATGATATTATTGGGGATCTGAAAAAATCTATAGAGAATTACTGACGGCTCAATGACTTATGTAAAAGCCTTGCTCCATAATAATTGGGTGTGAGAAAAAATGGACCTTCAGCGTAAAAAGATTTTAAACTGAGCAGGTCATAAAAAGAACAATGTTCATCAACCATTATTTCTTTTGCTTTCTGAATGGTAGTCCTGTTCTTCTTGTTGATATCCCTTCGAAATATCAAGGCCTCCGCAGGCGTAGCACCAGTAAGCATCCGGTAATATTTTTCGAGCTGATCACTGAATGCCAGATAATAATTTTCTGTCGGACTTATATGATCAAACCGGCAGGGCAAATAAATGCTTCCGTTCAACTTTTGCTTCAGTTCTTCTTTCGGCAAGACCCCATAGTAAGTGACCAACAACAATAGTTTTTCAAACTTTTTTTCTGCGATACATTGATAGATCTCAGCAAAACACAATTCAATTTCTTCCTGCGCCGAATAACCTCTTTTGAAAAAACATCTTCCTGGATCATCATCCAGCATGATAAAATGCCAGCGCTCTATTCCATTCCACTTCCATTCCATCACCTCAGGAAAGCGTTTAGAAAAATCAGGAAAGCGATCATCCTTCTCTTTCATCAACACCTCAGTAATATTCACTTCCCTCATAATGCGCCATTATTATATTTTTATTATCCCGATAAAAAGCCGTCATCATAAATGAATATAGAAATACCATGATCAACTGAATCAAAATACTGGTATCTGCTCTCCCAAGGATACGCCAACCCAAAAACTGACAAAAAACATACAGCAAGAAGTTGATACTGAGGTGGATTTTCTTTTTTTCCATACCCGTCTATTTCTACAAATATGGAATCTCGTGGTGAAATTTTATTTCAATGAAAAATAGCAGCCCACTCGGATCGGTTTTCAAACCGATTATCAGATATTTGAATACATGAACCCAAACTTCCCCTCCAAACTCCCCAACATCCCCACCAGCATCTTCACAGTGATGAGCGCGCTGGCAACTGAACATGGAGCGATCAATTTGGGACAAGGATTTCCGGATTTTCCGATGGATGAAGAGCTGGCAGCACTGGCAGCCAAAGCCATCACAGATGGCCATAACCAATACGCACCGATGGCAGGTCATATGCCGCTGCGGGAATCCATTGCCGAAAAAATCCATCACCTCTACAACCAATCCATCTCTCCTGCGGATGAAATCACCATCACCCCCGGAGGCTCCTACGCGATCTACACTGCCTTCACCACCATCCTGCAACCGGGTGATGAGGTCATCCTCTTCGAACCGGCGTACGACAGCTATATCCCCAACATCCTGGTGAACAAGGCCATACCCATCAAACTCAAACTGGAATTTCCGGAATACCGAATCGACTGGAACAAAGTGCGCGAAGCCATCACGAACCGCACCAAAGCCATCATCATCAATACCCCCAACAACCCTACCGGCAGCATGCTTGCTGATGCCGACATGCAAACCCTGCAATCCATCCTCAGCGGCACGGGCATCTTCCTGATCAGCGATGAAGTATATGAACACCTCACCTTCGATGGTCACCAGCACCACAGCGTGCTCAAATACCCAGAACTCTACGAACGCAGTTTTGTTTGCTTCTCCTTCGGAAAAGTTTACAATTGTACCGGATGGAAACAGGGATACTGCGTTGCGCCCAAAAACCTGACGAGTGAATTCCGCAAGATCCACATGTTCGACGCCTTCAGCTGCTTCACACCCACACAAGTCGCACTCGCTGAACACCTGAAAAAACCAGAACGATATCTTTCCCTTTCACCCTTCCTGCAAAACAAACGCGACCTCTTCCTCAAAAACATGCAAGGTTCAGGTTTTGATTTTCTTCCCTCCGCTGGTAGCTACTTCGTCTGTGCAACCTACGCCAACATCAGCTCCATGCCGGCAATGGACCTTTCCATCCACCTCACCAAAACCATCGGCGTGGCCACCATCCCCGTCTCTTCCTTTTACAGCAATGGACACGATGATAAAGTGCTCCGCTTCTGCTTCGCGAAAAAAGAGGAAACATTGATGGAAGCAGCAAGAAGATTGAATAATTTGTAAACTAAATCCACCACTCCTGGCCAGGAGGGGAATGTATAAATTTGATACCTTCATTTACTACATTATCACGCCGTATGCATAATAGCCTTCGAATTATTTCTGTTTTCCTGATTTTAATTTTTTACAATTCAATTTGTTTTGCACAAACCCCCAAACCCAACATCATCTACATCTATGCAGATGACCTGGGGTATGGTGAGCTGGGGTCATACGGACAAACAAAAATCAAAACGCCAAACCTCGACAAAATGGCGAAAGAGGGTTTGCGCTTCACCCAACACTATAGCAGCGCCCCCGTCTGTGCTCCCTCACGCTGCATGCTCATGACCGGCAAACATCCCGGCCATTCCTATATCAGAGGCAATTATGAAATGGGGGGATTTGAAGATGCCATGGAAGGCGGACAAATGCCTTTGCACGAAGGAGCTTACACAGTAGCAAAAATGCTGAAAGAAAGAGGCTATCATACGGCACTGGTGGGCAAGTGGGGGATGGGCGTCACCGGTACCAGCGGTAGTCCACTCCAACATGGCTTCGATTATTACTATGGTTACCTCGACCAAAAACAGGCCCATAATTTTTATCCCACCCACCTCTGGGAAAACGACAAATGGGACTCCCTCAACAACCCCTACATCAGCGTGCACACGCCCATCAAAGACACCGTGAATGCAACCGATAAGGATTTCGCTTACTACAAAGGCAAGGATTATGCGCCAACAAAAATGACAGAGAAGGCGATGAAATTCATCAACCAGAACAAGAACAATCCTTTCTTTCTCTACCTCCCTTATACACTCCCTCACCTTTCATTGCAGGCACCCGATGAATACGTGAACAAATATGTGGGCCTCTTTGAAGAAGAACCTTATTACGGACAAAAAGGATATGCCGCCACAAAATATCCCCGCGCCACCTATGCTGCCATGATCAGCATTCTGGATGAGCAGGTGGGCATCATCATGGAACAAATCAAAAAACTCGGACTCGACAACAATACACTGATCATGTTCTCGAGCGACAATGGTGCAACCTTCTCCGCAGGTGTTGATACCAAATTCTTCAACAGCGTTTCAGGATTGCGTGGATTGAAAATGGATCTTTACGAAGGCGGAATCAGCGTTCCCTTTATCGCTCGCTGGCCGGGTAAGATCAAGGCTAATACTACCAGTGATCACGCCTCAATACAATATGATCTGATGGCAACCCTTGCCGAACTGACCGGAAAGCCTCTAACCAAGACTGATGGTATCTCTTTTCTGCCAACCCTGATGGGAAAAACAACAGCGCAGCGAAAACATGATTTCTTCTATTTTGAATACCCGGAGAACGGTGGACAAATAGCAGTTCGTATTGGCGAATGGAAAGGAGTGAAAAGAAACATGCGCAAAAATCCTAATGGTTCATGGGAGTTGTTCAATATGGCGACTGACCGCTATGAGAAAAACGATGTTTCTTCATCTCATGCAGACATCATCCGTCAAATGGAAGACATCGCCAAAAGAGAACATATCCATCCGCATGTGATGGACTGGGAATTCATCGACCCGAAAGTGAAAAAGTAAGAGACTGTTTCTTCTTGCTCAGTTTCAATTCATATTGAATGGTAAACACCTGTTCCAGGGTGATGATCTTGGTGGGTGGAAGTAAAGGTTCTTGTCCGGATAATACCTGGATCATTTTTAGTTCCTCATGAATATTGACGACCATGATACACATGCTCTTCCAAATTTTACCAATTGAAGTGTCATCATGGAGAATAGCATCGTGAAAAATCATCAGTTCCCGGCAATAATCTTCAAATAACTGGTCGAGTTTTTTAGAACCAACCATTACCTGACTTTTATAATAACGTTGTAACAACAGCAATTTTGTTTCATTGGGCAGGTCAATGAATAGGTGTTGACAAAACAGCTGACCAATATGAGTAAGACATTCTGTAGAAAGGGGACAAATGATTTTTTCGGAGATGGGTGTTTTAGGTTGTAAGGTCATATTGCAACCTAATATTGACCTATTAAAAGATGTTAAGTGATTTTCCGTAATTTTTTATAAGGATAGATGAATCACCTTCCCTTATTTATTCAGAATAAGCTTATGCTGAAATGCATAGGCAACCAACCCTGGGGCACTTTTTACATTCATCTTTTGCATGATCCGCATACGGTGTACTTCCACAGTCCGAGGACTGATGCATAACGTATCTGCAATCTCTTTGATACTTTGATCCTTGCATACCAGATCAATGATCTCCATTTCGCGAAGAGAAAAATCTGTTTTTAGTTCCCCAGTGGCATAATGGGGTTGATCTTCCATGAGTTTCAACGACCTTGCTCTTAATTTTTCAGGAAAATAATATTGATCTGTCTGCATAACAGCATCAATGGTACGATAGATCTCTCTCTGACTGGTATTCTTATCCATGAATGATGTTGCACCGGCCTTCAGCAAATTGAGTATGATGTCGTCATCATCATTACCTGAAAGTACTATGACTTTGATAAGGGGAAATTGTTGGCTGATCTTATACATGGCTTCAAGACCATTCATCTCAGGCATGAATACATCCAGAATAATGAGATCCGGAACTTTATGTTGCAAGATTTCCAGTAATTGCAATCCATTAACCGCCTCACTTATCAGCTCATAATTGTCATTTTCGCTGATCACTGAAGCAAGTCCTTTGCGAAAAAACTCATGATCGTCAGCAATGATGATGGTGATCTTATCCTTCAATTTCATGGGTATAAGGTATCCTGAAATTATAACGCGTTCCTGGCATTTCCTGATCAGCCTTGAACATTTTTCCCCCAAGCGTATCAACAAGGATCTGCATCAGCCTTAACCCCATTCCCCTATTCAGCATTTCTGTATCAAGTGGAAATCCGATTCCGTTATCAGCAGTTCTGATGAGCAACTCATTTCCGTCAAGCGATACTTCAATTTTCAAATGGCTAGCCTTGCTGTGTTTGAACACATTGAGTACAAGCTCCTGAAGCAATTTATAGACAAACATATTTTTTTGATGTCCCAGTATTATCTCATGATGTTCAATCATCTCTACATGAAGGGATTTACTGATTCCGGTTGACTGAACATAATATTCAATTCCTTTGAGAAAATTCTTGTTAAAGAATCCCATCGGTGCCATGCGCTTTGATATTCCCCTGATGATCTCGATTGATTTTTCGATTCCGGGAATGCATTCCTCTTTTATATCAGGATGGGTATCATCAATCATACCCAACCTTAGTTTTACTCCTGCCAGATAGGGTACAATATCATTGTGCAGTTTTGTCGCCAGCTCATACCTTTCTGTTTCGGCTTTCAACAACTCGTTGGTCACCGATTGTTGCTGTACCTTTACCAATTTTTTTTGTTTTTGGTATAAGAAATAAAAAAATACTGTCATCAGCAGGATGACAAATATGATCACAATGACGATTGCTATATAAAGATCTCTTTCCGAGGGGCCCATAACATGGCAATTGAGAAAGAAAAATAAGATAGTAATTGAAGAAACCGCATTATGAAAAAAGCTTTGCTGAAAAGATGATGAGTTGATGGTGAATATACAACAGCATAATTAAATTGCAGAATAGATCCGATGAAAAACGTTATGATAAGAGGAACCAATATGAGTACAATGGATTTTTCCCATGGCACCAAGGTGCCATGGGAAAAATATTTGACCAATATCGGTAAGGCGGAAACACAGAAAATAAAACTGATGAACAATATTCCATAAGATGGAATCTTAATAATCTGATGGCGTATGACGAACTCTGTAAAAATGATCAATGGAGAAATTATAGAAATGATGCTGAATATCATCTTCCATCGATACGATATAGCCCAATGATGAAGAATTTGGAACAAAAGAATAAAAGACACTCCATAACAGCAATAGTGAATTTTCGTTTTTACTGTGACTTCAATCGTGAAAATGTTTGTTATTTGAAATAAGCTGGTCAACACCAGGTAATAGAAAAACAACCTATGCCCATCATCCAGTATTTTGAACCTAATCAATCCAACCAGTGTCGGAACGAGAACAAACAATGGCAAATAAAATAATAAAAATGCCATCTGTACAATCTAATATCAGTGGGCTTTCAAATAAGACCAGCCATCGGTTTGCTTCCTGATGAGTTCCACCACAGCACTGGGCACAATGGTTCCTTCCATCTTGATTTGAGAAGGATCAATCTTCAGCCTTCGTAATGAATTGTTACAAATTGCAAGAGTAACTCCTTTTGCTTTTGCTATTTTGATGCGATCCGTGAACTGTGCAGAGTCCTTCATCATGGCCAATACCGCTTGTCCGTGAAAAACTACCTCAATCTCCAAATCAGGGATCTCAACCCTGGCATTGTTGATCTGACGAAAAACGGCTGCCTGACTCGCTGTATCCGCACTCGAGAGATCCCATACCACCCTGTGCTTTTTATCTTGTGCATATCCAAATACCGCTACCATTAAAAAGAAGAGACCAAGCATATATTTTTTCATCATCATGAAATTAAGAGGCAAAAGTTAGGGAATTAAACCGAAATTTCCATTGGTGACATCCGTCACATTCACTCTGGCAAATGAATTACATCTTTGCAGTACCAAAAAGAGAAAATGGAGATCATCGGTTATCTGGCATCACTGGTCATAGGGGTTTCACTCGGACTCATCGGCGGAGGCGGATCCATTCTCACTGTTCCGGTATTGGTCTATCTTTTTGGAGTAGACCCTGTTCTTGCAACAGCCTACTCTTTATTCATTGTAGGATCTACCAGTCTCATAGGAGCCATTCCCAAATACAATAATGGGGAGATCAATATCAAAACTGCTATCATTTTTGGTATTCCATCCATCATTGCCGTTTATGCCACAAGGGCATTCATCGTGCCAGCTATCCCTTCAGAAATATTGACACTGGGATCCTTGACGCTTACCAAGCCACTGATGATGATGATGATCTTTGCCGTGTTGATGGTATTCGCATCAGTTTCCATGATCCGTAGCAAAGAAAAAAACCAAGAAGATAACGGCCCACAGGTTTTCAATTATCCCATGATCCTGATGGAAGGTGCCATTGTTGGAATACTGACAGGATTGGTTGGTGCCGGCGGTGGTTTTCTTATCATCCCTGCTTTGGTACTCTTCAGCAAACTTCCCATGAAACAGGCGATCGGTACCTCACTACTGATCATCGCTGCAAAATCATTGATCGGCTTTACCGGTGACCTGGGCAAACAGACCATGGACTGGAACCTTCTCCTTTCTGTAACAGCTCTGGCAATCGTGGGTATCTTTGTTGGTAACGCCCTTGGCAAAAAAGTTTCTGCGGAGAGCCTGAAAAAAGGATTCGGCTGGTTCGTCCTGATCATGGGCATCTATATCATCATCAAAGAATTATTCCTATAACTAACCAAACGACTTAAATCTTACCACCATGTTTTTCCAACACGTTTACGACAAATCCCTTGCACAAGCCAGTTATTTCATCGGTTGCCAAAAGGCAGGTGTTGCTGCTGTTATTGACCCCAAGCGCGATGTAGACACCTATCTTGAGATTGCAAAACAAAACAACATGACCATCACCCATGTGATGGAAACCCATATCCACGCCGACTTCCTGTCGGGTTCGCGTGAACTCGCAGCACTTACCGAGGCCAAGCTTTATCTTTCAGATGAGGGTGGTCCGGGCTGGGAATATGAATTCGATCATGTGGGATTAAAAGATGGCACCACTTTCATGGTGGGTAATCTTAAAATTGAAACCCTCCATACACCCGGTCATACACCGGAGAGCATCAGCTTTTTGCTAACCGACACACCTGCCAGTCCGGAACCCGTCATGTTCTTCACCGGCGACTTCGTTTTTGTAGGCGATATTGGTCGCCCTGATCTGCTCGAAAAAGCTGCTGGCATGACCGGAACCATGGATGCCGGCGCTCATCAGATGTACAAGTCGATCCACCGCTTCAGCAAACTGCCTGATCATATTCAGGTATGGCCTGGCCATGGTGCAGGTTCAGCCTGCGGTAAAGCACTGGGTGCTGTACCCTCAAGCACAGTGGGTTATGAAAAGATCCGCAACTGGGCTTTCCGTTTTGAGAATGATGAGAATGGTTTCGTGAACTTTCTGCTCGCCGATCAGCCCGAGCCTCCAAAGTATTTTGCGATGATGAAAAAGCTCAACAAGGTGAACAGACCCTTGCTGACTTCCGTTCCCAAATTGAAACACCTTTCCAATACAGAAATGATGGAAGCCATGGGCAAAGGCATCAAACTGATCGATGCACGCAACAAGGCAGATTTTGCCAAAGGCTTTATTCCCGGCAGTATCAATATTCAAGGCAACAATTCATTTGCCACTTGGGCTGGCTGGTTCCTCAATTATGAAGAACCCTTCATGCTGCTGGCCGATGAATCGATGCTCGATGATCTTACCCGCAAATTGATGCGCATCGGTCTCGATAACATCATGGGCTTTGTTGCATCTACCGAAGCATATACCAACGAAGGCGGACAACTCGATACTGTTCCTGTCATCTCCATCGAAGAATTCAAATCCGTGATGCAGGAACCCAATGTGCAGGTGGTTGACCTCCGCGGTGCAACGGAATACAAAAGCGGACACGTCAAAGGAGCAGATCATGTATTCATCGGCACACTGGCCAAAAACCTTGATAAAGTGAGCAAGGATAAAAAAGTGGTGATCCACTGCCAGGGCGGTGATCGTGCAACCATTGGCTATTCATTGCTGGCAAGAGAAGGCTATACCAATGTACTCAACTATTCTGCCAGCATGAATGAGTGGTTGGCTCTCGGTAATCCTGTGGTTTCCTAACTTTTTTAAAAAAATTTTATGATCAATATTTTAAAAAATATGTTTTCATCAGCACCGGCCGTAAACTTTGAAGAACTGGTAAAAAATGGCGCCATCATCCTGGATGTTCGGACACCAGGTGAGTTCAATAGTGGCCATATCAAAGGCTCATTGAACATTCCGCTTGATGAGATCAACAACAAAACAGCAGATCTGAAAAAGAAAAATAAAGTAATCATCACTTGTTGCCGAAGTGGCAACAGAAGCGGTATGGCAGAATCCATGTTGAAGTCTGCCGGGATCGAATGCTACAATGGCGGACCCTGGAATGTGCTGAATGAAAAAATTTGATGATCGATCATTCAAAGAATTGATAGGTATCGTGCGAAAAATTTGTTTGATCGTTTCAATGTTCTTGTCGGTTTCCAGCGCTTTTACCCAACACCAGGAAATCGGAGAGAAACCCGGCATCTGGAAAGAAAAGCAGGCATCTGATACTAATTCACTGATTCATGCTTTTAAGCGCGGAACCGCCAACGGTCATCTCCGATATTTTTTCATGGCTACCGATAATGCGGAAGGGTTGACTGACTATTTTGCCAATGCAGCAGGAGGCGGTATCAAATTCGAAACTGCTTCTTTCAAAGGTTTTCAAGTAGGGATCAGCGGCTTCTTCACCTTCAACATTGGCTCTTCAAATCTTACCATTCCTGACCCGATAACTAAACAAAAGAACAGGTATGAAATCGGTCTTTTTGATATCACCGACCCCGGGAACAAATCTGATATCGATCGACTAGAAGAGCTTTTTCTGAAATACCATCTCAAAAAAGGTACGATCACCCTTGGCAAACAACTGATCAATACGCCCTTCATCAATCTGCAGGATGGACGGATGAGGCCAACTGAAGTAGGTGGGCTGTGGACAGAATTCAACAATATCCATAAAACAAAAATAGAAGGTGGTCTGCTGAATGAAATATCACCGCGGGGTACCGTGAAATGGTACAGTGCAGAAGCATCCATTGGTGTGTATTCAGGAGGCGTGAATGCGGATGGTAGCAGATCGAACTACGCTGGTAATACAAAGTCAAAAGGCCTCGTATTGCTGGGGATCACAAATCAGTCTTTACCTGGACTAACCTTCCGATTCTGGAACCTGCTCACAGAAAATGTTTTCAATGCAACGCTCTTGCAAACCGATCTCAATAAGCCATTGAACAGCGGAGGTAACCTGGTGGCAGGTGTACAGTTCATCAACCTCCAAAAAATGGGCAATGGAGGCAATGATGATCTCAGCAAAAGATACATGCAACAGGAATCCGCCACAACTTTTGGCGGAAACCTCGGTTGGGAAAATAGCCAATGGAAAACATCACTGAACTTTAATCGCATCACGGGAAAAGGAAGATACCTGATGCCCAGAGAATGGGGGAGAGACCCTTTCTATACTTTCATGTCGAGAGAAAGAAATGAAGGAATTGCCGATACCTATGCCTACGTGGCGAAGTTGGGATACTCCTTACCCAAAAGCAGTTTCAGGTCCAATATCGCTTTCGGAATTTTTGATCTCCCCGCTGTTGATAATCATGCTGCAAACAAATATGGCATGCCATCGTATCATCAACTCAATATCGACATACGATATGACTTTAAAGGTTTTCTGAGCGGACTCGGAACACAACTGCTTTATGTTCAGAAATGGAAATCCGGTAACCAGGATATCGAAAAGTCCTATGTCATCAATAAGGTCGATATGCGTCTGTGGAATCTGGTGTTTAACTATAACTTTTAATTTTTCAGTCCTCCAATAGCTTGCGGTCTGCCCATTTATTTTCGTAAGATGACAGACCTTATCAAACAATTGAATACTCAATTCTGCACAGAATTGAATATGGCATGGATGAATGCCACCCTCAACAATGACGGCCCGGGAATGGATATGTCTAGGTTCAATGAACTGACCGAATTGATCACGGAAGCCAGAGAACAGGGCTATGCCTTCAACCTGGAATATTCGCCCAATCATTTTATTGAAGAATGCATCATGGGGAAGAGCCTTGAAACAGCGCTCTGCGGCATGCCGGAATGGAATGGGCTCACCCCAATATTATACATGCTGAAAGAATGTGAAACCAAAAACTGGTCAGGGATACAACCCTATTTTGAAAAATTGAAAAGTCAAAAAATGAAACCCATCCTGGAAAAATATGCCATCAAATGTGCACAGGAAAAAGGTCCGTTTTTTGCCGGCTCTGAAAATGATACCATCAATATTTTCGGCACCTGTGGATCGATAGCCCACGAGATCATCCTGCTAAGCCTTTTGTTCGGAAAACAATAAGATTGCTTGCTGTAGCTGTATTTGAGATATCACCTGAATTGAAGTAATTTAGTTGATACATTTCAATTCATGCCATCCAACAAGAATGCTGTTACCAGGCACCGGATCATCGACCAGTGTCTGATCAACAAACGTCATCAATATCCTACGCTTGAATACCTGGCAGACCGTTGCTCGGAAATTCTGGAGACGGATATTTCTACCTCCACCATTGAGAAGGACCTTGCATTGATGAAGCGGACTCCTCCGATCGGTTATGATGCGCCCATTATTTATTCAAAACAGCACAAAGGATATGCATACAGTGAGCCCGGCTTTTCAATCTCTGAATTGAATCTGCAAGACGAGGAATGGAATGCCCTGCGGTTTTCAGCACAATTGCTTTATCAGTACCGCGATGTACCGGTATTCGCCGATTTCAAAAACGCTATTGAACGAATCAACACAAGGTTTTCTCTTGGTATTGATATGGAAGACAAAGTCTTGAATGAAATTGTGCATTTTGAAAGCGCTAAATCTGTGCATGGAATGGAATGGATCGATTTGATCTATGAAGCCATTAGAAACAAATTCGCTATCCGATTCACTTACAATAATATTTATAAGAAAAAAACATCAGACTATCTGCTGATCCCTTATCTGATAAAGGAACACCGCAACAGATGGTATGTGATTGGTTGGAGCATAGAAAGAAATGACTACCTGACATTCGCACTTGACAGGATCAAAACGTTGGAAGTAATAGCTACTAAACAAACGGCAGACCTAAAAGAAAGATCTGCTTTTAAAGCTGATGGCTTCTTACAACACGCTACTGGAATCATGGAAGGCAGCAGGAAACCGGAGCTGGTGGAGCTGGTCATCTCAGAGCCTCTCAGTCAACTGGTGTTGCTGGATCCAATTCATCACTCACAAAAACTAATCAGTGAGAAGAACGGAACCATCAAGATCAGCATGACTGTATACGTGAATGAAGAATTTCGTTTGCGTCTTCTTGGGTTCGGACCATGGTGCAAGGTTTCCAAATCTGCCGCACTCAAGCGTTCTATGGCCGAACTGATCGGAAAAATGAACCAGCTGTACAAATAGCCCCTGTGACCTAAATCACACAACGAAGTGCTGATTTGATTTATATTGAGCTTCCAAATCAGTTGCTTCATGAATAATTTTAAACAAAACTGGATCATCTATGCCATCGTGATCGGACTCTTTCTGGTCATCACCAGCGAAACGATCGACGCCATCAACGCACCCAAAAAAGAAATTCCGGCTATTGCCAATGAAGGATGGATGGCTCCAAGTCTGTATACCGATAGAACACTGGAAGGTGAAGAAAGAGAACTGGTCATCTACGGTGAAGACCTG
>JBKCOY010000067.1:0-9447 GCA_046309555.1 Chitinophagia bacterium | reverse complement strand
GCAAATTCTTCCCTGAGCCTGGTGTATTCAATGCCAGTATTGTTCAGCAGCTCTTGCTTATTTTGGTTGAGCAATGATCCTGCCACAGAAACACTGCGGGAAGCATCCAGCACATGAAGAACGCCTCCTTCATACTGTGGTGCAATCTTCAAAGCAGTGTGCATCCTGGAGGTGGTAGCACCGCCAATCAACAGGGGTTGCTTCATTCCCCTTCTTTTCATTTCCGAGGCCACATGCACCATCTCATCAAGAGAGGGTGTGATCAATCCGCTCAAGCCAATGATATCCGCATTTTGTTTCTGTGCTTCGTCGAGTATTTTGTCAGCAGGTACCATCACCCCAAGATCAATGATCTCATAACCGTTACAGCCGAGTACTACACCCACAATGTTCTTGCCAATATCGTGCACGTCTCCCTTCACTGTTGCGAGCAATATCTTGCCGGCTGAGGAGGCCTGTTGTTTTTCTGCTTCTATATAAGGGGTCAGTACTGCCACACTTTTCTTCATCACGCGGGCGCTTTTCACCACCTGGGGCAAAAACATTTTGCCTACTCCAAAGAGATCGCCCACCACGTTCATGCCGTCCATGAGTGGACCCTCGATTACATCAAGTGGACGCGGATATTTTTGTCGTGCTTCTTCTGTATCGGCATCAATAAATTCTGTGATGCCATTGATGAGTGCATGTTTGAGTCTTTCTTCAACAGAGCCCTTTCTCCACTCTTCTTGTCCCTTGTCCCTCGTCCCTTGTCCCTCGTCCCTCACATGTAGTCTTCCATTCTTCCAGTCGTTTTTTGATGTCCTTCACACCATCATTGTTGAATCCCATGCGGTTGATCAGGGCCTGATCGGCTGGCAGACGGAAGAGGCGTGGTTTTTCATTGCCTTCCTGGGGCAGGGGGGTGACGGTGCCTATTTCCACGAATCCAAAACCCAGGGTTTCCAGTTCCCGGAGGTAGTATGCATTTTTGTCAAATCCTGCCCCTAGGCCCACCGGATTCTTAAAAGTGAGTCCGAACAATTCTTTTTTCAATCCGCTGTCCTTTGGCTGATAAGTCAGCCGAATTAAATCTTTGATACCTGGTATAGAACAGGCCATCCTGAGCAGGTTCATTGAAAAGTAATGGGCCTTTTCAGCTTCAAGTAAGAAGAGAAGGTTTCTGATCAGGGAATACATAGCGCAAAGGTAAATCAGAAGGGCCCCTAAAAAATATTTTTTGAAAACTAAAACTTTAGTTTTAATTTAGACTAAATATTTAGTTATGAACAAATCATTGACAAGGGCAGAAGAGCAGATCATGCAGGCCCTGTGGCGTTTAGAAGAGGGTGGGTATTTGAAGGACATTGTTGAAGCCATGCCTGATCCGAAGCCACACCATAACACCGTCGCCACCCTTTTAAAAATCCTCGTGGAAAAGGAAGTCGTGGGCATCAAAACGCCCAACAGGTACAACTTGTATTATCCCTTGCTGACAAGGGATGAATACACTTCGGGTTCTATCGCAGGGATTACCAAAGGTTATTTTGAAGGTTCGTATAAGGAAGTGGTTTCTTTTTTGGTTGATAAAAAGAAACTGACTGTTGAGGACCTTGAACTTTTATTGAAGCAGATTAAAAAGAAAAAATAATTATTTATGCTACCCTTATTCATTTGCATCCTGAAGGCAATCCTGGTATCTGGGATTTTGCTCGGGTATTACTGGATCAGTTTACGCAACACAAGGTTTCATTATTACAATCGCTTTTACCTGGTGGGCACTGTATTGTTAAGTTTGGTCTTGCCTTTGCTTGATCTACAATGGTTTACAATTACGTCACCTGACGCTGAACCTGTGCAACAAGTAGTTCAATACATCTATAATCCACATGCATTGGCTTCAGAGCATACTGCATTGGGCTGGGAGCAAATTTTATCGTTAGTATTGATTACTGTTTCAATAGTCCTTATTTCTTTCTTTTTGTATGGGATATTTAAGTTATACCGCATAAAAGCAAAGGGTAAGATTACCGTGATGGAGCGCTTCGATTTTATTGAAACGGTATTGGACGAGGCGCCATTCTCCTTTTTCAGAAATCTTTTCTGGAGAAAAGACCTTCCGGTTCATGACGAGACTGGACAACGCATGTTAAAACATGAATTGACACATATTGAACAGTATCATTCTTACGACAAGCTCTTTGTTGCCTTTGCTACCTATCTTTTTTGGGTGAATCCATTTTTCTGGCTCATCAAAAAAGAATTGGAAGTGGTGCATGAATTCATCGCAGATGAAGAAGCGGTTGCAGGCGACGATGCCGCAGTGTTGGCAGAAATGTTATTGAAGGCACATTATCATTCAAATAGTTTATCCGTGGGACAATCATTTTTTTATTCATCCATCAAAAGACGCATTATTATGTTGACATCTTCGAAAAAAGTAAGTTACAGTTACGCCAGACGCTTGTTGATTCTGCCCGTAGCCATTGGTGTTCTGGTTCTTTTATCCTTTACCATTAAAGATTCTTTGTCTGATGCACAGAACAAGCAAATGGATCAGGTAGCCATTGAGGCAAGCAACTTGGATACGGTTCCTGCAAAGTACCGCGATCCAAAAACTGGACAAATCAAAGGAAGTTTTCAAATCGATATCGATGGTGAAATGGCTTCTTTTAAAGACATCAAGTCCAAAAAGGAATTGTTCAAACTGCCTTTGAATGAGTTGGCTGGTCTTTCAAATAAGAAGGTCTCAGCAGAAGGATCTCCTTTGTACACTGAGAAAAAAATCATGTTCATATCCGCAGACAGCATGTCTGAAGGAACTACATATATAACTACACCGGACGCCATTCGTTTACGGGGTGGTACAGATGGCTCCAAGATTTCACGGATTATCATCAATGGAAAAGAAATCTCACCCGCTGATCTGGATAAAATTGATCCATCTCTAATTAAAACAATTGATATCCGGGGCGCTGAAAAAGGAGTTACCGTTTCCGGCCAAAAGATTAATGGGATGACATGGTCTGAAGCTACTTCTGCTGATGGGAAAAAGATTGTAACGGTGAAAGTGGATTCGGTGATGTTTGATGGAAAGGCAAAGGTTGCTGTTCCCGCGCAAGGAGACGTTAAATTCACTGAGATTTTAGCTGACACTATCGCATTTAAAGCTATTTCGGACAGTAAAAAGAAAGGAAACGTCAGTACAATCGTCATTAAAACTAATGTTGACGATGTCGCTGAGAAAGCTCAAAAAGACCCCAAAACACTGACTTTCACAACAACGGAAAAGGATGGTAAAAAAACTATCACTTATGTGCAGAAATCAACAGAGAAAACTGAGTTGCCAAAGGACGTACTGTATATTATTGACGGCAAAGAAATGGCATCAGGAAGCATGAACGATGTCAATCCCAATACTATTCAATCAATCAATGTTCTTAAAGGCGAATCTGCGGTTAAGCTGTATGGTGAAAAAGGGAAAAACGGGGTCATAGTGATCACCACCAAGAAAAACTGATTCATGATAGGAATCCATGCCTTTCCAGATATGGAGGTCATGAGTTTTTTGGTTGAAAGCGGCCTTCGGGCCGCTTTTTTATTTTAAGTATGTAAAAAATGAAATACTATATGTAAAGAAAACATTACATTTAGTAAAATAAACTTTATGTTAAAGCAGATTTTGTTGCCCAATCGATTCAAGCTGGTTGGTTGGATTTTGTTGGTTCCCTCCGCAATACTGGGTTTTCTTCTCATGTTGAGTGATTTAGAATCCAAGTTCACGATCAACTCAAAGGTCTTTGCACTGTACGACGATGAAATCCTGGGGGATAAAAGTCATTTTGGCATTATTTCCACTGACATCACCAATACCCTGGTGGGTGTTTTTTTTATTCTGGGCGCCATGATGGTTGGCTTTTCGAAAGAAAAGCAGGAAGATGAATACGTTGCCAACCTCCGCCTGTCTTCATTGATGTGGGCAGTCTGGGTGAATTATGTGTTGCTGCTCTTGTCCTTTATCTTCATTTATGGCATGGGTTTTTTTCATGTGATGATCTATAATATGTTCACCGTTCTGATCATCTTCATCGGTAGGTTCAACATCATTCTTTTGAAAAACAAAATGATTTCCACCGATGAAAAATAGCATAAAAGTGGAGCGGGCCATTCATGATCTCACCCAGGAACAACTGGCACAAAAATTGGGGGTCAGTCGCCAGACCATCCATGCCATTGAAGCCAATAAATACGTCCCTTCCACGGTGTTGGCCCTGAAACTTGCCCGTTTGTTCGGCAAGCAAGTAGGGGAGATTTTTCGGTTGGAAGAAGGAGATTGATTAGGATGTCTTCTTGTAGGATTTCTGCAGTTTGATTCCTGCTCCAAAAATTCTGTCACCCCTGCTATCCCATTGAAATGACAAATTTCCTTTAGTCTCCAATATTTTTGTCTTGAACAGGTGGATGTCTGCGAATACCATGGCTCCAGCAGCAAACGTGTGGGGTCTGATGGAGTTGATAACATAATTTGTTGAATAAAGCGGGCCTGATGTGGTTTGTACAACATCCACATTGAAATTATATTTTTCAGGTCTTGAAGTAGTCTGGTACCTGATCAGGGCAGCAGTTCCTGTTCTGATCTTTCCTTTCAGCATGCTCAGAGAAATTCCAGTAGAAGTTTGAATCCCGGCTGTCATATATTTTAGGGGAGTACTCCTGAACCATGGGTTGATCGCTGTGGGAATGGTAAATCCGGATAACACAGTATTGTGAGTAGTTTCATACCCTGATTGGATGGTGAACAACATATCATTGTGGAACATCATTTTTTTACCAATGCTGATTTGATGATTCAAGCCCAGGATGAAACCATTTAATTTTTGACTTTGGTGATGTGAAAACCCGGTAGTCAAACCGAATGCTCTTTCAGGAAATCTTATTTTTTTGGCTTCCTGGGAGTACAAAGATTGATTGAGCCAGAGCATCATCATGACTGGAAAAATGTATGCTGAAACTTTCGATGGATAGATTGAGCTGATCATCATTTGCTACTTTTTATATTTGGTTTGAAAAGAGAAACCCAGTCCGGTGATCACATCTCCTCTGTTATCGTTCTGGAAGAAAATTTGAAAATCCAGTTTGTTTTTCTTTGTTTCATATAGCAGCAAATCAGCTGTAATGCGGTAACCAATGGAAAAACTATTGGGTTCAGTATCATAGATTCTGTAACTGTATTGGTTGTTTCCTGCCCCGATCAGACTGGCCCCATAGGTGCTGGAAGAACTGATTTGGTATCGGCCAACCAATCCTGCTCCAATTTTCAGATCGCCTCGTTTCGAGTAGCGGTAAATGGTGGGAACGGTTTGAAGCCCAAACGTAACCGTTTGCAGCGCATTGTATGTGCTGTTCACTTGCAAGGGAAATGCATTGGCCACTGTACTGACTTCCTGCCCGGAATGGATGGTTACGCCCAGGTTATTGTAAAATCCATAGCGTTTTCCCCATTTTCTTTCTGTTCCGAATTCCAGGTTAGTGCCTGATAGATCGCCTGTTCCATGAAACGCCAGGTGTGCATTGAAGTTGAGTTGTCTGTCAAGCGTTGCAATCAGTGTTGGTGATGGTTTTGGTTTTCCAATGTCTTCACCGCGCAGGATGACAATGGTATCATTTCCCTTTTTTTCTACTGCTATGGGATGCTCGTTAATATTTTCTTTGTTGATGAAGCCTTTTGTTGTTTCCAAACTGAAGTTTTGTTGTGCCTCGTCTGATGCTGGATTGGTCTTGTCAATATCCTTGCTATTATTGACGTTCATCGCATCATTCTTGTCTTTCAAATGGTACTTATTTTTGAATGCATCATTCCATGGAGAAGCATTTGTTGCCTGATTTTCATTTGGGCCTTCACTGGTTGGCAGCCCATTGCTGGTTTCATCCTTAATGTTAGCACTTGTATTTTCTGAAATATTCGTTCTGTTTGCAGCTGAAATAGTTTGCTCGTTTTTTTCAGCATCTTGCAAAAATTGAATGCATGCTCCCGCCATTGCAATACCCATGATCCACCACCAAATCAGCGCTCTTCGTTTTTTTTCTTTTTGGATTCTTTTTTCAACTTTTTGCCAGACAGCCTCTGATGGTTTCATCTGAAACCCTTCCATCCTGTTTTCCACAGCGGTTTCAAATATTTTATTTTCCATGTTCAACATGTTTTTGGGCCAGGAATACTTTTTCTTTTTCGATCCAATTGATCAATTGGGTTCTTGCCCTTTGGTATTGGGATCGCACACTGACGGTTTTTATATTGAGCATTTCTGCAATTTCTTTATGGGAATATCCTTCGATGGCATGCAGGTTGAATACGATGCCATAGCCAATGGGGAGCTTTTTGATCAACTCAGCAATTTCTTTTGCTGTCAACAGAATTTCAACATCATCTCCTGGTGTTGGTATTTCAATTTCCGTAGTTGCATCAAGATGGGTCAGCGGGATCTTAGATTTTTTGATTTCATTGATGATGGTGTTCACCATGATTCGCCTGATCCAGGCGCCCAGATCTCCAGTTCCTTTGTATTGTTTCAGGTTTTTGAATACCTTGACAAAACCTTCCTGGAGCATATCTTCAGCATCAGCCAGGGATTTGCTGTAACGATAGCATACACCCAGCATGATGTCCGCATGTGCGTCATACAATTCTTTTTGGGCCTTTGCATCACCCTGCAAAACCTTTGCAATCAATTCTTTTTGGTCACTCATGCTGCTGATTACCTGTTTGACAAAGGAATGTCATAAACTGTTGCATCGGTGTTTTAAATTATTACCTAAAAAAATAGTTGTATAACTAAAGATATAGTTATATGTTTGTATAACTAAAAATATAGTTGAACATGAACAAGTCATTGACAAAAGCCGAAGAGCAGGTGATGCAGGTGCTCTGGAGGTTGGAGAAAGGGTATTTGAAAGACATTGTTGAAGCAATGCCTGAGCCCAAGCCGCACAGCAATACGGTTTCTACTGTGATTAAGATTTTGATGGACAAAGGATATGTCAATCATGAAGTTCATGGCAGGGTACATTGCTATTCTGCCAAAGTGTGCAAAGAGGAGTATTCAGGTTCCACCATCAGGAATATTGTGGATGGTTATTTTGAAGGGTCCTTCGCTGATGTTGTTTCCTTTATGGTGGACCAAAAGGATCTCAAGGTTTCAGATTTGGAATTGTTGCTCAAAGAAATGAAGAATAAAAAATAATCACCATGCAGGTACTTATTGTTTACATGTTGAAGGTTGCATTGTGCAGTGCGCTCCTCTATGGTTATTATCTTGCTGTTTTAAAGGATAGGCAATTTCATTATTATAACAGGTTCTATCTGTTGGCTGTTTTTCTGGTCTCCTGGATCATTCCACTGGTAACAATTGAGTTGAAACCATTTCAAGGCGCTACCACTCCAGTCTCCTATCAGCTGGTGGAAGTCATCGCTGACAACAACAGCAGTTTTGAGGGCATGGTTGTTGAAGATCAATCTTTTTTCAATTGGCATTGGTTTTTTCCATTGGTGTTGGGGATGGTTTCCTTTGTTGTATTGATAGGCGTAGTGCGCTCACTTTTCAATATTCTTTATTTGATCAGGCGGAATCCAGTCAATAGATTAAATGACTTGAATCTGGTGATGACTGATGCGAAAGGAACTCCCTATTCTTTCTTTTCCTACATTTTCTGGAACAAGAATCTTGATGTTGAGAGCAGGATTGGGCAGCAAATGCTGGCCCATGAGTTGGTGCATTTCCGCCAGAAACATTCAGCCGACAAGTTGTTGATTGAGTGGATGATGGTGTTTGGTTGGTTCAATCCTGTCTTCTGGTTCCTGAAAAAGGAATTGTATTTGATCCATGAATTCATTGCCGACAGCCGGTCCATCGAGAACAAAGACAGTGCCATTCTTGCAGAACTTTTGCTGACTGCCGCTTACCCACAACAACAAAATATTTTTACCCATCCATTTTTCTTTTCACCCATTAAACGCAGAATTACCATGTTAAAAAATCTCTCATCACCCCGATTTGGATATTTTAGGCGGATCATTGCTCTGCCCATCGCTGGTATGCTGCTCATGTTTTTTGCTTTTCGAAATCCAAATCAAGGTATGAATGCTGTTGGTTTAGATGCAAAATATATAGTGGTCCTGGATGCAGGGCATGGTGGTACCGACCCAGGGGCAACGTCTGCAGTCGGTGACAAGGAATCCGACATGTCCCTGCAGCTTGTTCAAAAAATCGTTGCATTGAACAAAAATCCTATGATCAGGTTTGAGTTGTCAAGGGATAAAGATGAATTTGTCAAACTTGCAGACAGAACGAATTTTGCAAATGAAAAGAAGGCTGACCTCTTTGTTTCTGTTCATATCAATGCATCTCCCAATAAGACTCTTTCGGGTTTAGAGATCTATGCACCAAAAGAAAGCACTCCGGTTTTTTCAAAGAGCATTCCTCTGGCCAGCATCATGAAGGAAAGCCTCACGGATCTTTTCAGCAGCACTACAGTAAAGACTAGAACCATGGGAATCTGGGTTTTAGACAAATCATCCATTCCCGCCATCATGGTGCACCCAGGATTTATTACAAACGAAAACGATCTTGCCATCATCAAAACCAAGCAGGAAGAAATTGCAGCTAAAATCTTGAGTGGCATAGAGAAATACCTTGTGCAAAAGGAAAAGGGATTTGCATCAATCCCCGGTATAGCGGATTAAAGCATTCGAATATCAGTTTACAAGGGGCCTTGTGCCCCTTTTTATTTTATGGAAATAAATTCTAAAATTTAGAAAAATATTCTAATTTAGATCAACTGGATGCGTCAAGCGTAACTTTTAAAAAGCATTGAGCGATGGAATACAAAATCAATTCAAAAAAGGAATATCACCAAACCATGGTGGATGTATATGAGCTGATGAACAAAGGGGAGCATCTTCTGACTGAGGCCGAATTGAACAGGCTTTCAATCATGGCAGAAGCTGCAGAAAAATATGAGAACGATGTGCTTCATTTGAAGCCACAAAGACAGCCTCAGACGATACCAGAAATGGTTGAGTTGAAAATGTTTGAACAAAAAATCACTCAGTCAAAGTTGGCAGAATATCTTGGTCTGTCTAAATCAAAGGTTTCAGAAATACTCACCGGTAAAAGAAAACCTGACGTAAATTTTCTAAAAGGGATTTACGAAAAGCTTAACATAGATGCAGACTTTCTTTTAAAGCATGCCTAGCATCATTTAGAATGAACGGGTTTGTTCGATGGGACTTTCTTCTTAACGCTGGCTGATTTTAATCTGTTGTTCTCCTTCAATGCTTTGTCGAGTATCATCTCTATCTGCCCGTTCACACTCCTGAACTCATCCTCAGCCCATTTCGCCAAGGCATTATAAGCATCTGCATTGATCCGCAAAACAAAATTCTTTTTCATGAGTGACATCGCTGAAGCA
>JBKCOY010000066.1:0-79403 GCA_046309555.1 Chitinophagia bacterium | reverse complement strand
ATTCAATACCATGATTTTGGTATTTCTGTTTGGTCCCCATGATCACACAACGCATTCTCTTGTGCTTGATGGTCATTTTATTCCAGAGGAATTTTATTTTTCCAAACAGGTCGAGTTTCCCTTTCAGGTTTTTAATCAACTCATTGGTATCAGGAAGGATCATCACAAAGGATACCGGTTCTTCTTTATCGGTATAAGCAAACAAGATCAGGTTCGGATCCATGATAGGCTTGATCTTTCTAATTGTTTCAGCAATGGTTTCATCAACTACTGGAGTAAAATTTTCAAAATTGATCCAGGCATCATTGTAAACCTCTTTGAAATCTGAGGCATACTTCCCGATATTGGCAGGATCAAGACTCCTGATGGTAAAACCATTTCGTTTTTGCACCCAGGAAGCTATTTTCCTTACTCTTTCAGGCATTCCTTTTTTGACATCAATACGATTGGAAATTTGTTCAAACCTTACTGTAAACCCATAATTCTCAAAAAGTGATCTATAGTAAGGTGGATTATAATTCATGCCATAATAGGGTCCGGTAAATCCTTCAACGAGTAACCCCCACCAGGTATCCGTTTCTCCGAAGTTGATGGGTCCGTTCATAGCTTGCATGCCATGAGTAGTAAGCCAGGACTTTGCCTGATCAAAAAGAGCATTGGCAGCCCCCTGGTCATTGATACATTCAAAAAATCCACAACCACCAGTAGGAACAGTTTCGTTATAGGCTTTTTTCTCATTGATAAAGGCGGCGATCCGGCCAATTGTTTTTCCTGAATCATTTACAAGAATCCACCGGACACATTTGCCAAAACTGAAAAAATTATTCTTTTGGGGATCGAAGATAGATTCTATATCATCCAAAAGAGGACAAACCCATTGGGGATCGTCTTTATAAAGATCGTGGGGTAACTCCAGGAAACGTTTTGCCAAATGCTTATCAATAACTTCAATTGTTCTCATGAGCTGCTTAGATCTGCAAATTTACCGATAAAGCTTCAATGCTTTGGTGTCTGGTTTGATTGAACTCTTAAAACAGAAAACCTATCGGGATAATCTGAAATTATGCCATCAACACCCAATTCAGCCATCTTTTTGATGTCTGCCGATTCATTAACGGTCCAAACCACAACCCTGAGTCCTTTTGCCTTGCATTCATTTAGAAAATCTGGATTGACAAGTTGGTATTCGGGACTGAGAATAGTTGGCAAAAAGCCCAGATCTTGAATGAGTCCCTCTAAATTGGTATTGGAAAGAGAGCTGATCAGATAAGATGTTGAGATTTTAGGATATTTTCTATGCATAACCTGAAGGGTTCGCTTATCAAATGACTGAATCGTAGTTCTTTTGGTGATCTTTCCTTTTTTAACAACATCCATCAGCAGATCAACAAACTCTTCAGGAGCAGGATGGAATTTGCCATCTCCCGCAGCCAAAGACTTGGTCTCAATGTTATACCGAACAGGTTTTAGGTTACGCATGCTGGTATAATGTTCTACAGAATCAATGAGATCAGACAAAAGCGGCTTTATAGCTGCTAACTTTTCCTGTTGTGGAAATTTGCTGTTTCCTTTCGAGCCAACATCCCAGCGGACGACGGATACATAATCCATCTGATACAGGATATGTGATCTGTCTTTGGCAGAGGAAAACGATACTCCCTCCGGAGGAACAACATAATCAGGATTCATGTAATGATCATGTGAGAGGAGCACTTTGTTATCTCGTGTGATCACCACATCCATTTCCAGGGTTGTAACACCCAGATCAATTGCCCTGATCATTGCAGCAATTGTGTTTTCGGGCTTTAATCCCCTGCAACCGCGATGGCCTTGAAGGTCAATGAACTGAGTTTGTGATTTAACCATAACCGAAGCGAAAATACACAAGAAGGCAATGATCAGAGATCTGGTCTTTGTTTTATGCATGCCATAAAATTAGGGAATCGTACATTTGCATCATTCTATTTCATTATGCTGAGTAAAATTATCAGAGGGAAAGCCATTGAGTCACTTGAGGCACTTTATCAGGTTGAATTTACAGAAAAGGATTTTCAGGTAAATCCCACCAAACCGGAATTTGAAGGAGACTACACAATTGTGCTGTTCTCACTCATCAAATCACTGAAAACAAGTCCCGACCAGTTGGGTACAGCACTTGGACAAAAATTGGTCGAACTGGAACCAGCATTATTTGAATCCTTCAACATCATAAAGGGTTTTTTGAACCTTACCATCAGACCAGCATTTTTGCTCAATATGCTTAGGTCACATTACCAGGATCCTTGCTTTGGAAAAGCTCCGATGAATGGTAAAAAGATCATGGTTGAGTATTCTTCCCCCAATACCAATAAGCCACTGCATCTGGGCCATCTGAGGAATAACTTCCTGGGTAGAAGTATCGCTGAGATCCTCAAAGCCAATGGTTATGATGTTGTAAAAACCTGTATCGTCAACGACCGCGGTATCCATATTTGCAAAAGCATGATCGCATGGACGAGATATGCCAACGGTGCAACACCTGAATCTGTTGGCATGAAGGGTGATCATTTTGTGGGAGACTATTACGTAAAATTCAATGATGCTTACAAGCAGGAGATAGACAACCTGATTGCATCCGGAATTGATAAGGCAAAAGCTGAAAAAGAGGCCCCGATCATGCTGGAAGCACAACAAATGCTGCAGGATTGGGAAAATGGCAAACCGGAAGTAATTGCATTGTGGAAGGAAATGAACCAATGGGTATATGCAGGTTTTGATGTTACCTATAAACGAATAGGCACAGATTTTGCCAAAATATACTACGAGAGTGATACTTACCTATTGGGTAAGGATACAGTTGAACTAGGACTTGAAAGAAATGTTTTTTACAGAAAGGATGATGGAAGTGTTTGGATAGACCTGACCGATGAGGGTTTGGATGAAAAACTGGTACTAAGAAAAGATGGCACGTCGGTCTATATCACCCAGGACATTGGACTTGCGCAAAAGAAGTATGAAGAGTTCTACATGGATCAAAGCATTTATGTGATCGGTGATGAACAGAACTATCACATGAAGGTTCTGAAACTGATTTGTAAAAAATTAGGCCTCCCCTATGCTGATGGTATCCATCATCTTTCCTATGGCATGGTTGAACTGCCTACCGGTAAAATGAAAAGCCGTGAGGGAACGGTTGTGGATGCAGACGACCTGATAGAGGAAATGGTTAACATATCCAGAGAACACACCCAAAATCTGGGCAAGGTCAAGGATTTCAGCGAAAGTGAATTGAAAGAGCTCCATGATATGATTGGATTAGGAGCGCTGAAATATTTTCTGTTAAGGGTTGACCCAAAAAAGAAAATGATCTTCAATCCGGAGGAGTCTATTGACTTTCATGGATTCACAGGTCCTTTTATCCAATACACCCACGCCAGGATCTGTTCTGTGCTAAGAAAATCAACAATTGATCAGAGTGTAACAGAATTTTCAAGTCCATTGCTGCCTGCCGAAAAAGAGCTTTTGCTATTGGCAGAACAATATCAAAACACACTTGAACAATCAGCCGACAATCTCGATCCTTCATCCATTGCTATTTATCTATTTCAGCTGGCGCAGACATTCAACTCCTTCTACGCAGCATTGAGCATTGCCAGTGCGGAAACTGATGAGAAAAAACAATTGCGATTGAGGATATCCTCTCTCGTTGCAACGATCCTTTATTCAGGAATGGAATTGCTGGGAATAAAAGTGCCTGAGAAAATGTGATGCTTCACACTCGCTCAGGCAATGATGATCAATTGAATTATTTTATCCTCCGAAGGGGCCGCCTTTCACGCTTCTGAATTGTTTCAGACTAGGGTCCATGTCGATTGCTTTGTTACAAAGAGTAGCACCTTTGTTCTTGTCACCCATTTTGATATAGCACATACCGATCATATACAAAGCTCTTGCTTCTTCCCTGTCAAGATAGAGAACCTTGTCCCAGTAATTGATGGCTTCTTTATAATTGCCTAACCTGTAATAATTATCTGCTACATTGTTCAGCAGATCCATATCACCGGGACGTTTTTCAAGTAGCTTCAGCAACATGTTCATCCCTTTGTCGGGCATGCCTGCGGCGATGTAAGAGTTAGAAATATTTTCTATAAAATTATTGTCAACCCTGTACCCTTTTTCCATTGCTTTTTCATAGTAAATGACAGCTGTTTTTTCGTCATTCATAGCAGAATAGGTCATCGCAAGCTCATTCAACAGACCATTGTTATTAGAGTCAATTTTCAAGGCTTCATGGTAATATCTGGCAGCTGCCTTAAAATTACTCATGTCCATCAAGCTTCTTGCAAACATGACATGAATCTCAATGTTTTTGGGTTCCTCAAGCATGGCTGCTTCAAGATATTTAAAACATTGTCCGTAATCTTCAAGCTCATAGAAGCTTTTACCGATCATATAATTGACTTTCTTCCCTTGATTCAAAGCGATAAGTCTCTTACCAACTTGAATTGCTTCTTCCCATTTTCTAAAATTAAAGGAGATGAGAAGTGTATTTTCAAGAGAAACAACATCATTTGGCTGAGAGGCAAGTACCTTTTGAAAGGATTGTTTAGCCAGATCAAATTGACGCAATTCAACAGCCTGTAAGCCAAGGGATTTTTGTGCTTCAACGAGATTGGGGTCAACTGCAACAGCCATTTGGAGATACTCAAGTGCCATTTTTTGACGGCCGGCATCCTGCTCGATCTTCGCTTTTTTGAGGAGAACTTTTACACTGTCATCTAGATCTTTGGCATGGACATTCATCATTGCAATGAATGTGATAACCAAAATGGTTAACTTTTTCATCTTAGGTAGGATTTAGGATTTTATGATTCTTTTAAGAATACACCCACCTAACGGAGGAAGAGAGAGGTTTATTTCGTATAAATCGCTGTTTTTTTGGAGTTTAGGGGAAATGACTGCTTTGTTTACGTAGTTTCCCGTACCCCAGAATCTTTTTTCATCACTATTGAAGATTTCCTGCCAATCAGATTGATTTTCAATTGAAATGGACCAATTTTCCCTTTCAACTGGAGTCATGTTCAGTACGATGAGCAATTCATCATCAGTTTCCACCCCTTTTCTGAAATAGGAAATGACAGATTCAGCCCTATGATTCAGGTCTTTCCAGGAAAACCCATTATGATGAAATTGATTGATATACAAAGCTTTATGATCTTTTAGCAAATTTGACAGTGTTGATACACAAGCTTTGAGACCCTTGTGACAATCATATTCCAACAGATCCCACCTGAGTGAGGTTTTATAGTCCCATTCATCGGTTTGACCGAATTCATTCCCCATGAACAACAACTTGGCTCCAGGGTGTGTGTACATGTAGGTATACAACAATCTCAGGTTGGCAAATTTTTGCCATTCATCTCCTGGCATTTTATAGATCATGGGAGATTTCCCATGCACTACTTCATCATGACTCAGGGGAAGCATGAAGTTCTCATCATAAAAATACATCATGCTGAACGTGAGTTGATTCTGCTGATGTTGTCGAAATACCGGATTCTGTTTGAAATAGCGCAAGGTATCATGCATCCAACCCATCATCCATTTCATGCCAAAGCCCAATCCATCATGAACGGTAGGTCGTGATACTCCCGGCCAGTTGGTGGCTTCTTCTGCAATGGTTTGTACCCCTGTAAAATCGCGGTACACCATCTCATTCATGTTTTTTAAAAAAGCAATGGCCTCAAGATTTCCATTGCCGCCGAATTCATTGGGTTCCCATTCTCCTTCGTTTCTGGAATAATCAAGTTTTAACATGGAAGAAACAGCATCAACCCTCAGACCATCCACATGAAATTTATCCAGCCAGAAACGGGCATTGCTGATCAGAAAGGACCTGACTTCTCCCCTTTTATAATTGAATATATAGCTGTTCCAGTCAGGATGATATCCTTTCCTCATGTCGGCATATTCGTAGGTATGGGTACCATCAAACATGAAGAGACCATGACTGTCATATGGAAAATGTGAGGGCACCCAATCCAGGATTACACCTATGCCTTCCTTGTGGAATTCATCGATCAAGGCCATAAAAGACTCAGGATGACCAAATCTTGACGTGGGTGCGTAATATCCGGTACCCTGATAACCCCAGCTTCCATCAAAAGGGAATTCCATTACCGGCATCAATTCAACATGGGTAAAGCCCATTTCTTTTACATAAGGAACCAGTCGCTGGGCAATTTCCCAGTAATCATAATAAGACTCCTCATCAGAAGGATCCGGACGCATCCAGCTCGCCAGATGCACTTCATAAACGTTGTAAGGAGATTCCAGTGAATTGTGTGTTACTCTGCTGTGCATCCATGCTGCATCTTTCCATTCAAATTCAAAATTCCAGGTTATGCTTGCCGTCAGGGGTTTCTTCTCCCAATAATGAGCATAGGGGTCTCCCTTTTGCAGCATCTTACCCTGAAATCCCTTGATGGAGTACTTGTAGACTTCTCCGCGGTTACAATTCGGAATGAATCCTTCCCATATACCGCTGTTATCCAATCGAACAAACAAAGGATGAACACCATGTTGCCAGTCGTTGAAATTCCCAACTACGGATACCTCGGTCGCATTGGGTGCCCATACAGCAAAATAAGTTCCTTCCGCTCCAAGAACGTTGATCTGCTTGTTCCCGAAATAAGCATAGGCATTGTAAAGCGTGCCTTGTTGAAAATTTCGAATACATTCATCATTGATCAATGAATAATTCCAAACCGATCGGGTGGAATCAACAAAATGAATCTCCTCGTAAGGTTTATTATCCATGAATTCCTGAGAGGGATTCTCCATTTCTAAATCTTAATTACTCAGTTCATATACCTGAAACGACTTACCAGCCACATTCATCGTTTTTGAATAATCAGAGACTTCACCAGAAATCACATTCCTCAATTTTTTGACTGAGTTTAGGTCTTCGGCAAATTTTTCCATTGTCAACATTGTATTAGCATTACCGGTATTCAGTATGCACATCAGTTTTTGATTCTGGTGTATCCTGAAATATACATAAACCCCATTCTGGGGAATGAATTGCTTCAATTTTCCTGTTGCAATGGCTGGACTGGTTTTTCGGAACTGTGCCAGTGTTTTGAAAAATTGATATGCCTCTTTTTCTTTGCTGTTGAGATTGGAAACATTGAATTTATCGAGGGTATCTGATTTCCATCCACCAGGAAAATCCTTTCTTACGGCAGCATCATTGGGGTCTTTGTAATTTTTCATGATGATCTCCGTGCCATAATATACCTGTGGTATGCCACGTGTGGTCAACAACAACCCCAATCCCATCTTGTATTTATCAAGATCCTCACCAACCATAGAAAAGAATCTGTTCATGTCGTGGTTGTCAAGAAAAATACAGTTGGTCATCGGATCCTTGTACAGGAAATCCTGAGACAATGTTGTGTATAACCTGGATACACCTTCATTCCATCCGAAAGGTTGATTCAAAGCATCGTAAATGGAATTGGATACAGGGAAATCAGTAACCCCTTTGATCTGATGTTTGAAAGGTGCGTTTATGTTGTTCTGTGTGAAATAGGCACTGGCAGGTACTGAATTGGTCCATGCTTCTCCAAAGACTGTGATATTGGGAAATTCTTTTATCAATGCTGCATTGACATCATTCAGAAACTTTTCATCACAATATTTATATGTATCTACACGCCATCCATCAACACCAAATTCTTCGGTTGACCATATATTACTCTGAATGACATAATTGGCACAAAAAGGATTGGCGAGATTGAGATCAGGCAAGTGAGGCGTGAACCATCCCCCGATCATGATCTTTTTTTCCAATGATGAAACGTAGGGATCGGTGAATAACTCCTCTCTATGGTTAGAGCCTGTGTATGTTGGCCATTGATTGAGCCAATCCTTCATCGGAAGATCAAGAACGGTATGGTGATAGGAACCAACATGATTATACACTGCATCCTGTATGATCTTCATCCCTTTGAGATGGGCTGCATCCACCAGCTTCTGATATGCTTCATTCCCACCAAATCTTTTGTCCACTTTGTAATGATTGGTGATCCAATAACCATGATAACCACTCATGGTCCAAGGCCCCTCCTGCATTCTGGGCATATCATTTTCTTGAATAGGCGTCATCCAAACTGCAGTGATACCGAGGTCTTTGAGGTAATCGAGTTTGTTTTCTAGCCCTTTCAGGTCTCCACCATGTCTTGCATAGGGATTGTTCCGATCGGAACCATTATCCCTATAATCTGGATAACTGTCATTTGAAGCATCTCCGTTAGAAAATCTATCGGGCATGATCAGGTAGACCAGATCATTGGCCCTTACACCCTGATGTATATTTTTGGTATTTCTCCTTGCCTTCAGTTCATATTGGATTTGGGTACCATCAGAAAGGGTAAACTTATAGGTTCCGGGTGAAACTGATCGTCCCAGTTCAAGATCAATAAACAGGTAATGTTTGTTTTCTGGCTGCTGAACAGATTTTACGAGAATTCCGGGATGATTAACCGAAACTTTTTTGGCAGGCAAATCATGATCCGCATGAATCATCAGTTGAAGCTTCGGATTTTTCATACCTATCCACCAATGGGTTGGATAAACATTGATTGAATGCTCAGCAAACAAAAAGACAGAACAAAAAAGCAGCAATAAAGTAGATATGAATTTCATTCTCTAAGATTGTGAATTATTAATTTTCTTCTTTAACAATGAGTGCACAAAAAACTGCAGCTGCAATCAGCAGAAGTCCACCAATCAGCACTGCAAGCAAACGATCGTTGTGCAGGAAATTCTCCATGATGTATCCAAAACTCAGTGAGGCGATGATCTCTGGTAACACAATAAAGAAATTAAAAATACCCATATAAATGCCCATTTTCTGGGGTGGAATCGAACCTGCCAACATTGTATAAGGCATAGAAAGGATAGATGCCCAGGCGATACCCACCATGCTCATCGACAAATACAACATGCTGGGTTCGTGAATGAAATTAACAGAAACCAATCCCAATCCACCCACGAGCAGACAAATGGAATGTGTAAGTTTTTTGCCTGCTTTTGATACGATGAATGGAATGGAAAAAGAAAAAAGAAAAGTTACCAGGTTAAGAATAGCTGAAGTAGTATTGGCCAGTTCAAGTCCTTGGGTGAATTTCAAAAGCTCATCTGATCCTTCCGCTGCATTTGCATTTCCTCCAAAAATGTTCACTGCCACTCCGGTGCTGTAATAAAACCACATCAGGAACAAACCAGGCCAGGTAAGGAACTGAACTACAGCCAGTCTTTTCATTTGTCCGGGCATGTTGGCCATGGCCTGAAAAATTTCCTGGATGATATTTCCTGATGACTCCCTGGTTTTTTTCAATTCTTCTGGATCAGGCGGATATTCTTTGCTTTTGAAAACGGTGTACAAGACAGCGATCAAAAAAACAAAGGCACCAATATAGAAAGACCAAACAATATTACCGGGTATTCCTCCATTGATCTTTTGTCGGGATATACCAAACCAGTCGACCAGCAAGGTTGGCAAAAAGCCGGCAATAAAAGAAGCGCCGCCTATGAACATGCTTTGCATTGCATAACCAAAAGATCGTTGTTTCTCGTTAAGATTATCAGCTACGAAGGCCCTGAATGGTTCCATGGATACGTTGATGCAGGAATCCAGTATCCAGAGTGTACCGGCTGCGATCCAAACGGAAGGGGAATTGGGCATGAAGAAGAGTGCGATAGAACTAAGTATGGCTCCAACCAGAAAATAGGGTCTTCTTCTTCCCCATTTGGGATGCCATGTTCTGTCGCTGAGATACCCGATGATCGGTTGCACGATTAATCCTGTCATGGGTGCCGCAAGCCAAAGTCCGGGAATTTCTTCCGGCTTCGCGCCAAGAAATTCATAGATAGCACTCATATTGCCCATCTGCAAACTCCAACCAAATTGAATGCCAAAAAATCCAAAACACATGTTCCAGATCTGCCAGAAACTTAAGCTGGGTTTGTTGCTCTTTAATTCTGTTGACTTATGCATACAGCAATGCTTTTAATGTGTTAAATCTACACACTGGTTCAAGATACGAAAAAGGAATGAAAAAGTCTAAATGACAAATCCGTCTGGGAGTATGGCGCCTTTTTTAACGACTACTATACCGTCTTTGATGGTATAGAGCGGGTGATCACAGGGAGAAAGATGATCACCCCCATTGATCCTGACATCATTACCGATGCGGCAATTTTTATCAATAATGGCATTCTTGATATAACAACGCTCACCAATACCCAACTTGGGAAGTCCATTATGGATGGCATTGTTCATTTCATCCAGGGTTTCATAGAAATCTGTACCCATGATGTAGCAGCTGACCACTGTAGTACCATATCCGATGCGGGTTCTGATACCAATTACAGAATGCTCAACACGGGATGCATTGATGATACATCCTTCCGCAATGATGGTTTTTTCAAGGGTAGTTCCGCTGATTTTGGCTGGGGGCAACATACGCGGACGAGTATAAACCGATCGGTCGTTATCAAACAAATTGAACTCAGGCATATCCGCCGTCAAAGAAAGATTGGCTTCAAAGAAAGAGTGAATGTTTCCTATATCCGTCCAATATCCCTCATACTGGTAGCTCACAACATTATGCTTACTGATGGAATAAGGGATGATCTCCTTGCCAAAATCTGTGGCATCCTTGAATTCTTCCTGTAAGAGGTCGAAAAGTACTTTTCGTCCGAAGATATAAATACCCATGCTGGCCAGGTAGTTCCTGCCTTGTTTCTGCATTTCCTCCCCTGTATCACTTACCCAATCAGCCAATACTTCTTTTTTAGGTTTCTCAATGAATGTTTCAATGATGTTCCCTTGTCCTTTCTTCATGATGCCAAATTCCGTAGCCTCCTTTGCTGTGACCGGAATAGTTGCTATTGAGATATCGGCCTTGCTGTTCACATGGTTGTCGATCATCTCTTCAAAATCCATTTGATACAATTGATCTCCGGATAGAATCAAGACATGAGAGAAATCCTGTTGACCAATATGACGCAAAGATTGTCTTACGGCATCTGCTGTTCCCTGAAACCAGGCAGGATTATCGGGCGTTTGCTCCGCAGCAATAATGTCTACGAATGCAGCACTGAAGGCACTGAAGTGATATGTGTTTTTGATATGCTTGTTCAGCGATGCAGAATTGAATTGGGTAAGCACATACATGCGACCAATATTCGAATTCAGACAATTGGAAATGGGTATATCTACCAAACGATATTTACCTGCTATGGGTACGGCCGGCTTACTTCTTGTAGATGTCAGTGGAGACAATCTTGTTCCTGCTCCTCCTCCTAATATAACGGCAATTACATTTCTGTTCATGTGTTTTCAGTTGCAACCAATTTACTAAAAACTATTGTAAAGACTGATATAATCATTTGCACTTTTATCCCAGCTGAAATCCAATGCCATTGTTTTTTTTCTCAAATTGCTAAAAACTTGTTTTTGGGTATATAATTCAACGGCCCTGTAAATTGCTTGGGTTACATCCCCTACCGATGGATGGAGAAAAGTCAATCCATAACCGTTCTCCTCTCCAATATCAAGAACAGTATCCTTTAATCCGCCTGTTTTTCTAACGATCGGTATGGTTCCATATCGCATGGCATACAGTTGGTTGAGGCCACAAGGTTCAACCCTGGAAGGCATTAACAAAAAATCAGCGCCTGCATACATAGTATGACTCAGCGCTTCATTGTATCCGATATATACGTTATAATCACCATTAGAAATGGTTTTTAGACGTTCCAGTGCCTCCTCGGTTTCAGTTTCTCCGCTTCCGAGGATCAGAAAATTCATTTTTCGTCCGATGTGCTTGAAACTGTCATAAATAACCTGTGGCAAAAGATCTGCACCTTTTTCCCCAACCAATCTGCCGATAAAAATAAAAAGTGGTTTTTCTGGATCCAAGCCAAATCGTTCTGTCAGGATTCGTTTATTTTTTGATTTGCCCTCTTCGAAATCATCAGTACCAAAATGGGTGGTAAGGTATTTGTCATGACTGGGATCCCATACCTTGTAATCAATACCATTTAGTATCCCGGAGCATTTCCCCTTTTCGTATTCAAAAAGATCTTCAAGTCCATTACTCGACGCTCTTAATTCTCCCAGATAGGATTGGCTGACGGTGGTGACCTTCCAGGCACATTTGATACCGGATGCCAATGGATTGATGCTTCCCTTCCATTCCAGCATCCCCCTCTTCCAGCTATCCCATTGCGGCAAATAAATGGTTTTATCCCAACCAAACGCTCCCTGATATTGTGCATTGTGAATGGTCAGAACAGTGGGTATCGCCTCCAATCGTTTGAAAGCATAACAATGCTGCATAAAAAAAGGAACCAGCGCTGCATGATGATCATGAACATGAACTATTGCAGGAAGTTCATTCCATGTATTCATCCAATGCACTACTGCTATCTGAAATGCACAAAACCTTTCTGTATCATCATCATAACCATAAACTTTTTCACGATCCAACAACCCGTTTATATCAACCAGATAAAGCTGAAATCCCTGTGAGTCTTTGTTCTCTTTGATCACTGTATAATCAAAAAACCAATGGCCAAGATTTGTAGTTGATTTGTGTACAACTTCCCATTCGTGAGAATACAGGTAGGGAGTTCTGTACATGGGCATTACAACAGCTGCATCATTTCCAACTTCGTTTTGAAATCGGGGGAGAGAACCGACAACATCTCCCAATCCTCCAGCTTTGGCTACCGGATAACATTCTGCACTAACATGCAATATATTCATTGTTGCAGCTGATTTTTTGCCAATTTATTGAATTAAAACGACTATGTCTGTGGGAACAAAAAATTTTGCTTTTGGCTGATTATCTTTATTTTGAGCATTCATAAAACAACTTGCATATGAACCAGCAAACCAAATGGTCACAATTTGGCGTTTTGATCACTGTTTTCTTTTTCTGGGGCTTTGTTGCCGCTTCCAACAGTATTTTCATTCCCTTCTGTAAGAAATTCTTTCAGTTAGACCAGATCCAATCACAATTGATCGGTTCAGCCTTTTATGGTGCCTATTTCTACGGCTCACTGATTCTCTATCTGATGTCGGCAGTTACAGGTACTGATCTTCTTAACAAGATTGGCTACAAAAAAGGGATCATTTACGGATTGTTGATCTCGGTAATCGGTGCAATTGCACTGGCATTCATCAGCGGCTCCGGAAACGCAACCTTTGGCTGGGTGCTGGTAGCATTCTTTATCATTGCACTTGGATTTTCATTGCAACAAACAGCGGCACAACCCTTCGCTGTAGCATTGGGAAGCCCTGAAACAGGTACACACAGATTAAACATGGGAGGAAGTGTAAACTCATTCGGTACCCTGCTGGGACCGCTTGTGGTCAGTTTTCTTTTGTTTGGAAGTGTTACCAGCGTGAAAGAGGCATCCATTGAAAACATTCAAACACTTTACTTTTTTCTTGCTGGTCTTTTTGTCATAGCCTCTATCATTTTTGCCTATGCCAATCTGCCCAAAACCACTTCAGATGAGAAATTGGAGAAAAGTCCAAAAGCCATGAATCTTTTGTTGATCATCGGTTTGGTATTTCTACCTGTATTGTTTTCAGACTGGACGCAGGGTGTAACCGGGATAAGTAAAAGTATTATAATCGCTTCATCTCTCTTTGTGATACTGACCCTGCTTTTTGTAGCAATGGGTATGGCCAAGAGAAACCCAGAAGGATGGGGGGCGATGGCTTATCCTCAGTTGGTACTGGGCATGATCGCAATTTTTATTTATGTGGGAGTGGAAGTAACGATCGACAATAATTTTGGCGCTCTGCTCAAGAAAGATGCATTCGGTGGCTACGACGAATCCCACATCTCCCATCTGATTTCACTTTATTGGGGATCACTGATGATCGGACGCTGGACGGGCGCAGTAAGTGTGTTCAATCTCAGCAAATCCCTTAAACGCATGTTAGTGATAGTTGTTCCTTTTGTTGCCTTTGGTGTCATTTTACTGGTGAACATCATAAAAGGAAATGACATCAGCGATTTTATGATGTATCCATTTTGCATCATGATTGCTGTTTTAGCATTTCTCTATGCAGAGGAAAAACCTGTTAAGTTATTGCTTACGGTTTCAATCCTGGGCGCAATATCGATGGTAATTGCTGTTACAACAACTGGCATGGTAGCTAATTTTGCAATTATCAGTTGCGGCATCTGGTCTTCGGTTATGTGGCCAGCAATTTTTGCACTTGCAGTAAATGGCATCGGCAAATATCAAAGCCAGGGCTCTGCCTTCCTCATCATGATGATCTTAGGTGGTGCTATCATTCCCCCCATGCAAGGTGCCGTAATTGACATAGACAGCAGTGCTGATGCTTCTATTCATACCTACACGCAACTCTCCTATGCTGTGCCTCTGGTTTGTTTTGCTTACCTGGCATGGCATGCAATTCAAACCCGTTCTGTGTTGAAAAAACAAGGACTTGACGTTGATGCACAAGTATCAGGAGGACATTAAATCATAAAATCAAAAGTTCACCATGAGTGTAAATGAACCACTGGCCATAGGTATAGATATTGGCGGAACAGGAACAAAATTTGGTATTGTAGACAGAGACGGCAATGTACTTTTCTCAGGTGAAATGTCCACCAAAAAGCACAAGGAAGTCACTACGTTTATTGATGAGCTTTATGATAACCTGAAAGTATTGATAGATAAAGCAGGTGGAATTGGCAGGATGAGAGGCATAGGCATGGGTGCCCCGAATGGAAATTATTATAGCGGCACGATTGAATATGCCCCTAACCTACCCTGGAAAGGAATCATTCCATTGGCAAAGCTTATGACAGACAAGTTTCAATTGCCTGTTACACTTACCAATGATGCCAATGCTGCAGCAATTGGCGAAATGATGTATGGTGCAGCAAAAGGAATGAAGGATTTCATCATGATCACCCTTGGCACCGGCGTGGGAAGCGGGATTGTTGCAAACGGACAACTGATCTATGGCCATGATGGTTTTGCTGGTGAGCTGGGTCACACCATCGTGATTCCGGACGGACGCATGCATGAAGGTACTGGCAAAAAAGGCTCTTTAGAAAGCTACGCCTCTGCAACTGGTGTTCGGTTAACGGCACTTGAACTCCTGGAGAACAGCAGCGAAGACAGCTTGCTGAGAACCGCCGATAAAGAAACATTGGACTCTAAAGTTGTTTACGATGCTGCGATCAAGGGAGACAAACTTGCACTGGAGATATTCGAATTTACTGGTAAAATACTGGGACTTTCGCTGGCAAATGCAGTGATGTTTAGCAGTCCGGAAGCCATCATATTATTTGGCGGACTCACCAAATCCGGTGATCTTATCCTGAAACCAACACGGAAACACATGGAAGAGAATCTGATACAGGTCTTTCAAAACAAAGTGAAGATACTGGTCAGCCATTTGAAAGAATCAGATGCTGCAATTTTGGGGGCAAGTGCCTTGGTTTGGGAAAAGCATCAGTAAGATCAGGCAGAAGTCAACATGGCTTTTTCTTTCTCCCACTGGAGTTTTCCATATCCGGGAATCACATGCTTTTCGCTGTGGTATGATGAACGAACCAATGGTCCGCTTTCAACATAATCAATCCCAAGATCGTAGCCGATTTCTTTGTATTCCCTGAATTCATCAGGATGAACGAATCGCTGTACGGGTAAATGTTTGGCTGTGGGTTGTAAATACTGACCTATTGTTACCACATCAACTCCATTATCAGCAAGATCTCTCAAGGTTTGGATTACTTCCTCTTTTTTTTCACCCAGACCGAGCATGATCCCTGACTTGGTGCGCATTCCCCCTTGCTTCAGTATCCTCAACACCTCCATGCTGCGCCAGTATTTTGCCTGAATTCTGACTTTTCGGGTCAACTGTTCGACTGTTTCAATATTATGGGAAACTACTTCAGGAGCAGCATCAATTACCTGTTGAATTTGTTCATGGATACCCTTGAAATCTGGGATCAGGGTTTCCAATGTCGTATCTGGATTCAAGGATTTTACAGCATGGATAGTATTATACCAGATGGTACTCCCTCCATCCGGCAGCTCGTCACGGTCAACGGAAGTGATAACAGCGTGCTTTACCTTCATAAGGTGAATTGCTTCTGCAACACGTTGTGGTTCATCCCAGTCCACCGCATCCGGTCTTCCCGTTGCTACAGCACAAAAACCGCAACTCCTGGTACAAACATTCCCCAGGATCATAAAAGTTGCAGTACCGGCACCCCAACACTCGCCCATATTCGGACAGTTCCCGCTTTCGCAAATAGTGTGTAATTTATGGGTGTCTACCAATCCTCGGACATGACGATAACCCTCTCCTGTTGGAAGCTTTACTCTCAGCCAATCCGGCTTTTTGATTCTTGTTTCCGGTGCAATTCCGGCATCAGATCCACAACTCATGCGCAGTATTATGTAGCAAAGTTACATCACTTCCTGTTACCAAAAACAAGTCCGATATAACCTGTTGGGAAGAATGATTTAGCTGGGTTGTCAACCATCTGAACAACTCCTGAAGTATAATAGTCGAAGCCAAATCCAAATTCAACTGCTGACACAACCTGATTGAAACGGGCCCAGTCAAAACGCAATCCGGCCTTGCCATAGGCTCCGGGGTTGAATTTCATTTCATTCCAACCCAATTGTAATCCTGTTCCGCCAATGATCCTGTCGGCACTTAAAAAAATCGCTCTGTCTGCCTCGGAGTATTTTATATTCTTGGTACCGGAAGGTGTGTTAAATTCGATATAATAGGGTCTGGCCAAACCGGCAGAAAATCCTCCTACCAGAACACCATACACTGCAACACCATTTTTATTGGATTTACCACCGATCATGATCTGTTTACCTATGCCCAACTTCGCCTGATAGAAAATATTTTGCTTACCGAATACAAAAGGTCTTCCAAAAATGGCGAACCCTGAATTGGTAAAATCAGTACTGCTTTGCTTGTTCTCTTTGGGATGTTGCTTTTCTGCAAACTCAAACTGAAATATGGTTGATTTATAGGCTGTTTTGGCAATTCCTTTTTCAAGGATTATGCCATAGCCATCATGGTGTGTCTTGAAATTGTAAATAAAATGCTTCTCAAAAGCAGGTACACCTTCCTCTTCATTTCTGATCATCTCATTGATACGATTTCTTCTTTCTATTTTTTCTTCTCTTTTACTATCCGCTTTGTTGGAGGATGTTCTTTGTGCCTGTACGAATGACGCCAGGAAAAAGAAAAAAAGAATTGCAGATAAGCTTTTGGCCATAATCTTCAGATGATGTGTAAATTTATGAAAAAAAGGATGACATCATCAGTTACTTATTCAGGAGAGCTCAGAACTTTAGCAACACATTTGCAATCGGGATCCACTTTTGAAACAGATGCCCCTACGGATAATCAGGGCAAAGGCGCAAGATTTTCTCCTACCGACCTCATTGGAACATCTCTGGCCGCTTGCATGCTCACCACGATGGCCATAAAGGCCAAAGATCTGGAATCACGGCTGAACGGAGTAACGGTTGAAACCCAGAAGATCATGACTTCCGCTCCCAGAAAAATAGGTGCCATTCAAATTATATTTAAATGGCCGGAAGGGACATCTTTTTCAGATCTGGAAAAGACAAAACTGGAAGAAATAGCCTGGTCTTGCCCCGTTAAGGAAAGTATCCACCCCGACATCAAACTGGAAGTCAACTTCAACTGGTAAACGCATTTATTGCTGACGAATAAAATCGCATTCGCTACAATCGCGAATGCTGCATTTTTGGCTATATAATTCCAACAAGGCTTGCGACTGAAAAGCGTTGACAGGTTTGATTCCTGCATCACTGAACAAGCGAATAATTGAAGAATTATCCGGATCAATCTTTTTCAATAGGTGAAAATCATCCGGTGATAAGCATTTTACACCTTTTCTAAATTGAATAGCCAATCGCATCGGCATGATCATGTTTGTGATGATTGCGTTTATCAGATCTCGACCTGTTTTTTTCGGAGTTGGACGGCAAGTTTTACCGGGCATATTATGATCAACCCAATAAGGAGTAAGTTCAACTGAAAAGAGATCTGTGATGGCAGAATAATGCTCAATTGACAATAGTTTTGTAATGATATTGGGGTGGGCATTGATCATTGAAGCCAATTGAACAAGCCTGATCGTTGGGAAATTAGAAGGCCTCATTCTCAGGAAAACAGGCCGATGATGTAAAGGAGTCAAATGATACTTCCATTTTAAAGCACTATAGTGTTCAGCAAGGCTTTTACTATATTCATCCGTGGGATGTTGGGGGATTAATCCCGCCAGGCCCAGCATAATCGCCTCGATTGACAATCGATCTCCGGCATGACATTGTAAAATTTTGATGGGCAAGGTTCGTCCTAACTCTTCAAAACAATCTGCATTCACCTTGTACCCAAAGCATCTTACCAACATAACCCATGCAACCTGTTCAATATCCCCTTTTGATTGATCGATCATTGTTAAAAAATGATTCAATTTTCTCTCCATACGCATCATGACCCATTTATCAACCCAATCTGAATATTCTGTGATACGACGCGAACCAACTGTGGCACAGGCTAATCCTGAATGAGTTAGCGGATCAGGCATCACCTCTTGTATTCTTTTGAAGATCATTCCAAGCTCCAGCACCGGGCAAACCTCAAAGTTTCCAACATCATGTTTCCAAACTACATGTAAAATGATGTTTCGGTAGTTGGTATCTGTGTCATGTCCATGCCTGAACCAATCAGATGTACGAATATGGAGTTCAATATTTCCGAACCACTCTGTGTTGCCAATTCTGATGTGTGCATTTTTAAAATCAGCACCCTGGTCAACATTAAGTGTACCTGGCTTAATGATGTGTATCTGTTCACCTTCAGTTGTAAAAATGTCATTGAGCGATAATGCATGTTTTGCCCAGAGTTGTTGAAAAACGTATTCATTCATCATGTTGGCAAATAATGAAGAATCGTTCTGATCAGCAACGCTAAAAAACTGGAAATAACTGAGAAATATCTCCTAATCCAGGTGTAAAAAACTTTCCTGTAAGGAACGGACCACTGCACTTACGGGTAATCCCATCACATTGTAGAAATCGCCTTTGATTTGTTTTATCCCAATAACACCAATCCATTCCTGAATGGCATAGGCACCTGCTTTGTCATAAGGTTTATAGGCATCAACATAATGTTCAATTTGCTGTGGTGTAATTTCATGAAAAACAACTTCAGTTACCTCATGAAACAAATGTTCCTTTTGAGCTGAAGAAATACAGACGGCTGTGATGACTTCATGTGTTCGGCCCGACAATTGAGAAAGAATGGCTATGGCTTCATTACGGTCTTTTGGTTTTCCAATTACCTTCTGATCCAAAACAACAATGGTATCGGCTGAAATGATAATCGTTTCTGAAAGATCCAGACCCGGAAGGATGGCAGTTGCGTAATTTTTCTTCTTTGCAATCTGCAATGCTACTGTAACTGGATCATCACCTGGAGAAAATGACTCATCAGCATCTGAAACAATCACTTCAAATTTGATCTCAGCCCATTCAAGCAACATTTTCCTCCTTGGTGAGCCTGAAGCAAGAATGATTTTCTTCATTACAATTGGTATGATATCATTGAGAGAATACCGGAAAGCATCAATAGCTTAAGATCACGGCTGATGATTGCATAATCCTGAATCTGTGAAGCCTTTTTGATTTTTGCAGCGATCATGATCACCTGAATGAAAATGAGCAAAGCAAATAATGCTGCAACCCAAGACCAGTTGTTCATAAAGGCATAGACTGTGAGGGAAATCAGGAAAGCAATCAGCAAAAAGACCCAGATAAAAATAAAATTCTTTGTCATTACCTCTCCCCATTTTATGGGCATAGTTGTACAGCCATACTTCCTGTCGCCCACCTGATCTTCCATATCCTTTACCACTTCCCTGATGAGAGAAACAACAAAGGCAAATGCTGCATACACAAGGGTATATTTATACAAAGTGGAAAGTGTTGAATAGCGCACCGTTGTGTATTCAGGATCATTCCATTGTAATTCAGCAACAAATAAAGACATGATCACCCAGGCCGTTAGCAGGGATATGATGATGTTTCCAACTATGAATTGCTTTTTGAACGTTGTTGAGTACAATAAGAGGAGAAAAACACTTAAAAAGTTCAGGAAAAGCAGCCACAAACTTCCCAGCCTCATGGAAACAATGGCGGTAAGAAAAAGCCCGACTAGTGAGAGAAGCATGTGCAACAACATCGCCCATCGTCTGCTCACAATTTTACCGATTACCATCCGTTCGGGCTTGTTTACATAATCAATGTCCATGTCAAAATAGTCATTGATGATATAACCTGCCGCTGCAATGGCTACAGAAGCCAGCACCAGTAAAATAAAATTATCAGCGGACAGCTTGGGATCACCACCCGTAACAGGAACGATAATCGAAAAATAAAACAAAACCTGGGTCAGCAGAATGAACAGCAGATTCGGGTATCTTACCAGCTGCATAAATCCCCTCACACGCGTGATTGTTTTCATATGCTGGAGATATTACTTTGGGTGGCCCATTTACCCTGAACACGAAGAATCTTTTCCAGAATATCCCTCACACATCCATTACCACCCTGGTAAGGGGAAATATAATCTGCTGCATTTTTCAGTTCCTGAGCTGCGTCAATTGGACAAGCCTTTAAACCTACAACCCTGAAAGCATCTAGATCAGGTATATCATCACCAACAAAAAGTGTTTGCTCGGCAGAAAGTCCAAGTTTTCTCATCAAATCCTGAACGATGACAGATTTTTCTTTTTGATTTTCATAGAAATGATCAACACCCAAAGCTGCCATTCTTTCTTTTACAGGAGTGGAAGATGAACCGGTGACCACTGCAAGATGTAAACCTGACTTTACAGCAAATTGTATGGCATAGCCATCTTTAATGTCCATTTCACGAACCCATTTCCCATCGGGATGGATCAGTAATTTACCATTGGTCAGGACGCCATCCAGATCCATGATCACCAATCCTATGTTCAGAAATCTTTCTATCATGTATGGAACAAAGTTATGCGAAAGCGATAAATATCAATTCATTTGCAAAGTTGAGGACTATCTTTGCAACCTAATTTTATGAAGAAGGCACAACAGGTCGTTATTTTTCTATTGAGAGTTAAGATTCATTTTGTAGCGGCATTTTCTAAAAGAAAGGCTGCCCAAATGGCTTTTGACATTTTTTGTACCCCTTTTCGCAAACCCAGACCAGTAGCACCACCGATTTTTAAAAAATCTACAGAATTCAGTATCCAGGTCAATGGTTTCAAGTTAATTGGACATAAATGGAATGAAAATGCAAAATCAAAGGTCTTGATCGTTCACGGATTTGAATCAAGGGCTTATAATTTCGACAGATACATATCCCCATTGATGAAAAAGGGATATGCGGTATTTGCCATGGATGCAAAGGCACACGGACAAAGTGAAGGCAAAACCATAACAGCACCTGAAACTGCAGACATGATAAAAGTACTGGAAGCCACAGTAGGAAAGTTTGATGGGTTCATCTGCCATTCATTCGGAGGTATTTCAGTAGCCCTACATCAGGAAAAGAACAACAACCCCAATGCCCGTTTGGTATTGATCGCACCGGCTACTGAAACGTCTACAGCACTTCAGAAATTTTGTGATTTCTTCAGACTTGGAGATGCAATAAGAGAAGAAATGGATAATATCATTTTTAAGGCTGCAGGTGTTCGCTCAACACATTATTCTATCAAGCGAATCATTCCCATGGTCAATAACCCTGTTTTATGGATACACGACGAAGATGATGACATCACTCCCCTAGCTGATGTAATTCCACTGATCGATACCAATCCGCATAATGTTGAATTTATGATCACCCAGGGTTTAGGGCACCGAAAAATTTATAAAGAAAATAAAGTTCAAAAAAAGGTTATTGACTTTTTTGAGGATCTTTCAATCTGATTTTTTTCACAGAAAACAAGGTGGAAAATACATTAATTAGCAGAGGATTTTACCTTTCCGCTGAACACCAAAATGTTTCCTTTTGTCATGTTGAATGAAAAAAATCAGATGCTTTACCTTATTATTGCATCGATTTGTCGAAAATTTAAACTGAAAATTTGGTTCTGATTCGATAAATAATATGCAGAAAACCCAAGAAGAGTAAGAACAAATGGCAAAAAATCTATTGATCGTTGAGTCCCCCGCCAAAGCCAAAACCATCGAGAAGATCCTTGGGTCTGATTTTGAGGTAAAAAGCTGTTATGGCCATATCCGTGACCTTGAGAAAGACGATATGGGCATTGATATTAATAAGGGATTCAAACCCAGGTATATCGTTCCCGAGGAGAAAGAAAAAGTGGTGAAAGAACTCAGGCAGCTGGCTAAAAAATCTGAAGAAGTATGGCTGGCAACGGATGAGGACCGTGAAGGTGAAGCCATTAGCTGGCATTTGTGTGAGGTGCTCGGACTCGATCCAGTGTCAACAAAAAGGATCGTTTTCCATGAAATCACAAAACCTGCCATCATATCTGCAGTTGAAAAACCCAGGACGGTCAACATGAACCTGGTCAATGCACAGCAAGCAAGAAGAATACTCGACAGGATAGTTGGGTTTGAGATCTCCCCCATTCTGTGGAGAAAAATGAGCATGAGGGGAAATCTGAGTGCCGGAAGGGTACAAAGTGTTGCAGTAAGATTAATTGTTGAGCGGGAAAGATCAATCAACAACTTCAGTGCTACTTCAAGTTTCAGAATAGAGGCTTTTTTTGATGCGAAAGACATCAACGGTAAAAAAGTAGTTTTCAAAGCAGAAGGAGCAAAGAAAAACACACAACAGGATGCGGAAACTTTTTTGAACGGTTGTGTCGATGCTTCATACCGTGTGGATGATATCCAGAAGAAACCTGCCAAAAAATCTCCTGCGCCACCTTTCACTACCTCTACCCTGCAACAGGAAGCGAGCAGGAAGCTGGGATACGGAGTGAGTAAAACAATGTTATTGGCACAGAAGCTTTATGAAGCAGGCCATATCACCTACATGCGTACAGACAGTGTGAGCCTCAGCGAAACTGCCGTACAGGATATTTCCAGACAGATCTCTGATTCTTACGGAAAGAATTTTCTCCAGATCAGAAAATTCAAGAATAAAAATGAATCCGCCCAGGAGGCCCATGAAGCCATTCGTCCAACTTACATGGACAAAAACAATGTAGACATTGTAGATGCGCAGCGGCTGTATGACCTGATCTGGAAGAGAACGATGGCCTCACAGATGGCCGATGCAGAATTGGAGAAAACCATTGCAGATATTTCTATCTCAACCCAGCAGGAAAGCTTGAAAGCAGAAGGTGAAGTGATGAAGTTTGAAGGGTTTCTGAAAGTATACAATGAAAGCACTGATGAGGAAGATGAAAATGAAGAGAAAGATACTGAAGGGATGTTACCTCCGCTCGAAAAAGGCCAAAACCTGAATCTGGTTGAAATGAAGGCCACAGAACGTTTCACAAGGCCACAATCCAGATATACTGAAGCATCACTTGTTAAGAAACTGGAAGAGCTCGGAATCGGAAGACCTTCAACGTACGCCCCTACCATATCCACCATTCTCAAAAGGGGTTATGTGGAAAAGCGCGATAAGGAAGGAATCAAAAGAGATTTCAGGATTCTTACCCTAAACAATGGAAAGATTTCAAAGTCAATTGAACAGGAAAATACAGGTGCAGAAAAATCAAAATTATTTCCGACGGATCTGGGTGCTGTGGTTACAGATTTCCTGATCCAGTACTTCGATCATGTGATGGATTATGGATTTACTGCCAAGATCGAAAATGAATTTGACAGCATAGCCGATGGTGATGTGAACTGGAGTAAAATGCTAAAAGACTTCTATGCCCCATTCAAAAAGGATGTGGACAATACCATGGAAAATGCAACCAGGATCAGTGGAGAAAGAGAGCTGGGCTACGATGCTGTATCAGGGAAAAAAGTTATTGCGAGAATGGGCAGATATGGCCCAATGGTTCAGATAGGCGATACCAATGATGAAGAGAAACCGCGATTTGCCAAACTGAAGACCGACCAAAGCATTGAGACCATCAAATTTGAGGAGGCCATGGAACTCTTCAAACTTCCCAGGATACTGGGCGAATTCGAAAACGAACAGGTGCAGGTTAACATTGGCAGATTTGGCCCCTATATTGCCCATGATAAAAAGTTCTATTCATTGAGCAAAGAGTTTGATCCATACGAGATCACACTGGATGCTGCCATTCCGATGATCATCGAGAAGAGAAAAGCCAAAGATGAAAGGACGATCAAGGTTTTTGAAAAGGAAAAGATTCAGCTGTTGAAAGGGCCCTATGGACCTTACATCAAAAAAGGATTGAGAAATTTTCCAATTCCGAAAGAACGTCAGGAAGAGGTTCAAAACCTTACCATCGAAGAGGTTCAATCAATGATTGAACATGCAATCGCAAATCCCTCTAAAGGCAAAAGAAGAGCTCCGAAAAAAAAGGCATAATTATACGGCATGAGTGAGTTATCGAATGAAATCAATGCTTTGCTTCAGTTGATCGATGACCCTGATGAGATTATTTTTCAATCGGTTTCCGACAGATTTGCACAGTATGGTGATCATGTGGTTCCGATGCTCATGGATCAGCATGAATATGCCGAAGATCCCTTCAAAAAAAACAGGCTAGGACTTATCATTGACAACATTGCGATCCGCTCTCTAACTGATTCGCTGAACGAATGGAAGGAAAATGAAGAAAAAAATTTCCTGGATGGATCATTCATCGTTAACAACCTGATACAACGTGAATCCAATAAGGATCAACTATTCAGAGAGCTTGAAAAAATGCGTAAAAGCATCTGGCTGGAACTGAATGAATTTCTCACACCGCTTGAGGTTATCAATATTTTTAATAAAATCATTTTCGACCACTTTAAATTGACCGGTACCGAGTTGAATTATTTGAAAGCAGAACCCTTCAGTCTGGGGTCTCTGATTCAGTTTAAAACTGGCAATTCTTTTCCTTTTTCGTCACTTTACCTGATTATGAGTGAAATGCTGGGTTTGGGTCTACATCCTGTAGACATACACAAGCAAAACCTATTGTGTTATGTCGACGATTCTTCTTTTTTGTCCCTCAGCAATGGGAATTCAATTCTTTTTTTTCTAGACCCCTCAAGCGGTCAGGTATATACCTTCCGGGATATTGAAAATTACTATAAAAAAATAGGCCATCATGCCCCGGTGGAAAACATAACCATAGCCTCTTCCTCCGATTTTATTCGAAAATGGTTGCTCGAATATGCCAAAACCCTTCCGATTGGCAGCTGGAAACAGGATCAGATAAGAAAAATAGCCAATAACCAGATTTGAGGTGAAAAAGTAAGCAGGTTTATGTTCATAAAAGCATCAAATTCAGTAGCTTTTATAAATAAATTCCATTTAGTTTCGTCATTATGAAAAGAATCTTCCCTGCTGCCCTCTTGCTTGTGCTGTTTATCGGCTGCAATGAAAAAAAAGAGACCAAAAAAACGACCGATGTAACAAAGATGGGCCCCCTCTCCGTTGAAGGAATAGTTGTAACGTCTACAACCCTTTCCGAAGGTATTGAAGTGGCCGGTAGCATATTGCCATTTGAACTGACAGAGATCAGACCTGAAATATCAGGCAGAATCATCCAGATCAATTTTACCGAAGGAGGCTTTGTACAGAAAAATGCACTACTTGTTAAGATTTTTGACGGCGACTTACAGGCGCAGATGAAAAAATTACAGGTCCAGCTGATGATTGCAGAAAAAACCGAAGAGCGTCAGCGGGAATTGCTGAAAATCAATGGTATAAGTCAGCAGGATTATGACCTCAGTCTGCTTCAGGTAAACAACATCAAAGCAGATATAGAACTTACGCAGGTAAATATTGGTAAAACTGAGATCAGGGCTCCTTATTCCGGCAGAATGGGATTGAGAAGCATTAGTCCGGGTGCTTATATCACTCCTGCCACTATCATCACCAGCATTAGCCAGCTTGATAAAAAGAAAATCAGTTTCAGTGTTCCTGAGAAATACAGCAGCGATATCAAGCCCGGCATGAAGATCAGCTTCATGATAGAGGGAATTCAAAATCAAGAAAATGGAATCATCCTTGCTTCTGAAAGCGTGGTGGAATCCAATACACGGAACCTGAAAGTACTGGCAACAATCAACGATGTGTCACAAAAGCTTGTACCTGGTACATTTGCAAAAGTAAACCTAACATTATCACAGAATGATACTGCTGTTATCGTTCCTACACAATGTATCATTCCAAATGCGAGAACCAAGCAGGTTGTGCTTTTCCGTGATGGTAAACCTGAATTTACAACCGTAACAACAGGCATTCGGGGTGCTGAAACCATCCAGATAACAAGTGGCATCGCAACTGGTGATACCGTGATCACAACCGGTCTACTTTTCATCAGGAAAGATTCCAAATTGAAAATTTCCAAGCTCCAATAGTCAACCACAAACAGAGGTCTCATGAATCTTTCAGAAATCAGCATAAAAAGACCGGTATTTGCAGTTGTTTGCAGTATCGTGATCATCATATTCGGATTCATCGGGTATAGTTTCCTGGGAGTTAGGGAATATCCCGCGATTGATCCACCTGTAGTGAATGTGAGAACATCGTACGTTGGAGCCAATGCCGAAATCATCGAACAGCAGATCACAGAACCCCTAGAAAAGGCTGTCAATGGTGTGGAAGGTGTCAAGTACATCACTTCCTCCAGCTCTCAGGGAAGCAGTAACATTACAGTAGAATTTGAACTGGGTGTTGATCTTGAAAGGGCTGCCAATGATGTGAGGGAAAAAGTATCACAGGTGGCTGGCAGGTTGCCGCAGGATATAGACGCCCCCCCTACTGTTGCCAAGCAAGATTCTGATTCCGATCCGATCATTTTCATGCAGATGCAAAGCAACAAGAGATCACTCCTGGAGCTGAGTGATCTTGCGGAAAATATTATTCAGGAAAGACTTCAAACCATCTCGGGAGTAAGTGGTGTAAATATTTTCGGGCAAAGACCAGCCATGAGGATCTGGTTTGATCCGGTTAAACTCTCTGCTTACAGAATGACCATCCAGGATGTCAAGGTTGCACTTGATCGCGAAAATGTGGAATTACCTGGAGGTAAAGTAAGGGGTGATGTAACAGAACTTACAGTAAAAGCCTACGGAAAACTGACTACCGAAGAAGATTTCAATAACCTGATTGTTAGACAAACCGAAGGAAACATCATCCGACTGAAAGACATTGGATATGCCATCATAGGTCCGGAGAATGAAGAGTCCGTTACCAGGAAAAACAACGTTAGATCTGTGAACCTGGCTGTTGTAGCCCAACCAGGTTCAAATCATGTGGAGATAGCCGATGAGGTATATAAAAGACTTGAACAGATCAAAAAAGATCTACCCCAGGACATCATGCTGGAAATCGGTTTCGACAGGTCTCTTTTTGTACGCAAGGCCATTTCTGAGGTCAAAGAGACCCTCTTTATTGCAATCCTCCTGGTGGTGATCATCATTTATTTGTTCTTCCGAGAATGGTCCATCGCCTTCAGGCCATTGATTGACATACCTGTGGCCCTGGTAGGTGCCTTCTTTATCATGTATCTGGCTGGGTTTTCCATCAACGTACTCACCTTGCTTTCTCTTGTTCTTGCAACGGGACTTGTGGTGGATGACGGTATTGTGGTGACGGAAAATATATACAAGAAAATCGAACAGGGAATGGATAAATGGAAGGCAGCAAAAGAAGGATCAAAAGAGATCTTCTTTGCAGTTGTCTCTACATCCCTCACCCTCGCAATCGTTTTTCTGCCAATCATATTTTTGCAGGGATTTGTTGGACGGCTATTCCGTGAATTTGGCATTGTAGTGGCAGGAGCCGTATTGATCTCTGCATTCGTTTCTCTTACGCTCACTCCAGTTTTGAATATCTACCTGACCAAAAAGAATGTTCACAAACATTCCTGGTTCTATACCAAGACTGAACCGTTTTTCAGAGGAATGGAATCCGGATATCAGAGGATCTTGGCTGCCTTCATGAGAAAAAGATGGATCGCACTGGTCATTGTTGCCATCTGTGGTGCCGCCATATATTTCATCGGTAAAAAATTACCTTCAGAGCTTGCACCTCTCGAGGACAGAAACAGGCTGAGGGCAAGTATCCTGGCACCAGAAGGAACTGACTTTGACTACATGGACAAAGTAGTATACGAATTGACCCAAACCATAATGGATTCAGTTCCGGAAAGGTATGTTGTACTCTCTTTTGCTCCGAATTTCTCCGGTAGCGGCGGTGCCAATGCTGCCTCGATCAGTATGGGTCTTGTTGATGCCGGCGAAAGAAAAAGAAGTCAGAATGAAATTGCGCAAAGTCTGAACAAGATGTTCAAGGACTATACCAATGTCAGGGTGCTGGTGGTACAGGAACAGACCATATCAGTAGGACAGGCAGGCAGAGGACAATTGCCCGTTCAGTTTGTGGTTCAAAACCTGAATTTTGACAAGCTAAAAGAAAAAGTACCTCTTTTCATTGATCAGGTAGTGAAGAGCCCCGTCTTCCAGGGCAACGACGTTAACCTGAAATTCAACAAACCTGAACTGCAGGTGACCATTGATCGCTTAAAAGCCAGTGAACTGGGTATTTCCATTTTGGATATTTCGAATACGTTGCAATTGGCATTGAGTGGCAGACGATTCGGTTACTTTATCAGGAATGGAAAGCAATATGAGGTAATCGGACAGGTAGACCGAAAAGACAGGGATGCACCCCTTGATCTGAAATCATTCTATGTTCGAAGCAGAGCCGGTGAGTTGATTCAATTGGATAATCTTGTGACGATCAGTGAAGCTGCAAACCCTCCAACCATCTATCATTATAGCAGGTTAAAGAGTGCTATTGTGTCAGCAGGTCTGGCACCTGGCAAAACCATTGGAGACGGCATCAAGGAAATGAACAGGATTGCCAAGGAAACGCTGGACGAATCATTCTCCACTAACCTGAGCGGAACATCCAGGGATTTTGCCGAAAGCTCTTCCAATACACAAAATGCATTTTTACTGGCATTGGTGTTGATATTCCTCATTCTTGCAGCACAGTTTGAAAGCTTTGTTGATCCTTTTATCATCATGATCACTGTTCCCCTTGCTCTTGCCGGTGCGGTTATCAGTCTTTATGTTTTTGATCAATCGCTGAATATCTTCTCTCAAATTGGCATCATTATGCTGATCGGACTGGTTACCAAAAATGGTATCCTGATCGTAGAATTTGCAAACCAGAAAAGAGAACAAGGATTACAAAAATTTGACGCCGTATTAGAGGCCTCTGTGGCAAGGCTGAGGCCAATCCTTATGACAACACTGGCAACTGCACTGGGTGCTTTGCCAATCGCCATGGCACTCGGATCTGCCGGAAAGAGCAGGATTCCGTTGGGAATTGTGATCATTGGAGGATTACTCTTTGCCCTCATCCTTACTTTATTTGTTGTACCGGCCTTATACACGTATATATCCCGGAAAAAAAAGGTAAACCATGAAATTTAGGTCTTTGTTTTTTTCTTTTTTCCTGATCGGTTCAACATTGGGCCAAGACAGCAGTTTCTCCCTCAAACAGGCAGTAGAGATGGCGCTGCAACAGAACCTTGATATTCAAATTGCTGGTTCAGAACTGGAGATCGCCAAGATCAACAACAACTGGGGTAATGCCGGTGCATTGCCCTCCATCAATCTGAACGTTTCCAATACAGAAGCTAATTCCAACATCAACCAGAAGTTATCCAATGGCAACAGTATTGTCAGGAATAATGTATCCAATAATGCGTTGAATTCAAATCTGGGCATAAGCTGGAGAATCTTCAATGGCATGCGCATACGAACTACCAAAGAAAGATTTGAAACACTGGAGAGAATCGGTGTAATAGCTGTGCAACAGCAGATAGACCAGGTGATCTTTGAAGTGATGACAACCTATTACAATCTGGTCAGATTGAACAAACAGGTGGAGGCTACAAAAGCTATTATCAATCTATCTCTTGAGCGACTGAAAATTGCTGAGACAAGATTCAATGTGGGCAGTGGCAACAAAACAGATATGCTCCAAGCCAGCATCGATCTCAATGCCCAAAAAGTAAATCTTGAAAACATCAATAATCAGATCGTTGATACAAAAGCAGCCCTTAATGTTCTCTTGAAAAAACCTGCAGATGCTGTATTTCATCCTACGGATCAGCAATTCAGTATTCCAGAGATCGCCTTGAGTGCTTTGTCCGGTAAAATGGAAAGTCAGAATCCACAACTGTTGATAGCTCAGCAGGAGAAGATGAATTTGATGAATGATAGAAAGATCATCAACTCTCAACGTTTGCCAACACTAACCTTCAATACCAATACAGTATTGAACAAAACCAAAAGTACAGCTGGACTTTTCCTGGTGAATCAGAATTTTGGTCCTACAGTTGGACTGGCAATGGGCATACCCATTTTTAATGGTGGCATCAACAAAACACAATTGAAGGTCAATACCATTCAGCAAAAAAGACAGGTGCTACAAACAGAGCAACTCAAAGCATCACTACAGCAAAATCTGCTAACAGCATTCAATGATTATCAAAATGCCCGTTCAATAGCCAAAATTGAAGAGCAAAATGTCAAGCTTGCAGAAGAGAATAATTTTATTTCCACTGAACGATTCAGAAAACTGCAGAGCAATTCCATTGAATTAAGACAGGCGCAATTGAGTCTGATCGAGGCACAGAACCGGTACATCTTTGCTCAATTCAATGCTCAGTTGGCAGCAACAACGCTTCAGTTCATTACCGGAGAGATGAGCAAAAGTTATTGAGAAAAAAATCCTTACTTATTTGCCCAGATGAAAGTGCTTGAACGCAAAGGGCAGGATATCAGCAGCTGAAGCGAATTCATAAATTTTTCCTTTCTGTCCGGTTAGCAACAACCGAAGCGGATGATTGAACCGTGATTCAAATTCCACCAATGATTGCCTGCAAATACCACAGGGAGCTACCGGATTAACACTGGCCACTTCATCACTTTCATAACTGATGGCCATGGTATGTATCGATTTGCCCGGTGCAATGGAAGATGCAGCAGCCAGAAGAACCCTTTCTGCACATAGTCCGATCGGATATGAGGCATTCTCCTGATTGGTTCCATGAATCTTTGTTTTGTCTTCCATCAGGGCCAGGGCACCTACCCTAAAGCGGGAATAGGGAGCATAGGCTGTTTTACAAAGTTCACGTACTTCCTGAATCAAAGCGGCATCCTGAACACTCAGGGAAGAGAGATCATCATGTATGCTGAATTGAATTTTTACCGTTGCCTTTTCCATGTAAACTTTTCTACATGATCTTTTTGAAGATCCTGTTCCATCTGGGTCCCTTCTGCCAGGAGAACCAGATCATTGATGCTTTACCTACGATATGGTCTTCCGGAACAAAACCCCAGAACCTTGAGTCCTGAGAATTATGTCGGTTATCCCCCATCATCCAGAAATAGTCCATTTTAAAAGTGTACTGCTCTGTGGCTACACCATTTAAAATTACCTTTCCCACGTTTTCCTCCCAACGATTATTTTCATATACTTCAATGACTCTTCTGTAAAAAATTTTGTTCTTGCTGTTCAATGTGATCGTTTCGCCTTTTTTGGGTATCCAGAGGGGACCAAAATTATCCTCACTCCATTTAAAACCAGCTGTATCATATGGAAAGGTATTGCCAAATCCACTGGTGTTCAGATCAGCCTTGATGGAGTCTTTGAGGACAAATGAAAAAGATTTAACTTTTTCAAGCTGTCCGGGAGTAAGCGTCAAACGGTATAAATTGGGAACACCCTGAATAGGAATGAAGTCGCGTTGTTCCGGATCATCAGGATCCACATTCAGATCTTCCCGAATAAACTCTTCAGAAAAAAATCCCTTACCATCAAGCGTTACATAGTATGGCATTTCTGAGTCCGGAGGAACATTGTTTGGTGTTCCATTGACAAAGAGCAACCCATCTTTTATCTCAATGGTTTCACCAGCTATTGCAACACAACGTTTGATGAAATTCTCTCTTTTGTCAACTGGCCTCACCACGATATCTCCTCTCTCAGCCAACAAAGTCTCCCTGCTGCCTCCCCTGGCTTCATAAGCCCTTAGATAATCATAGTAATTGATTTCTGACTGAAATTCCTGAATAACGGTATCGCCAACAGGATAATTGAAAACTACTACATCGTTTCTCTTTACAGGACTGGATAAAAATCTATTATATGGAAGTTTGATCCATTCAAGATAAGACTTAGACGAACCAATTGGCATGGTATGATGCACAAAAGGAAAGGCAAGAGGTGTATTGGGAACACGAGGTCCGTAGCTTGTCTTACTGACAAACAAAAAATCGTTCACCAGCAACGTCTTTTCCATAGACCCTGTTGGTATAACATAAGCTTCAAAAATAAAAGTGCGAATGATTGTGGCAGCCACAATTGCAAATACCGCAGCATCTATCCATTCTCTGGTAGGAGATTTGCTGTAATTTTTTACAACGGGAATACCAGCATAGCGTTCATTTTTTGAAAAACCCAAAATAGGAAAATAGATGAACGGAATCAATACGGTTGCAGCATGATGAACAAGAGAAAATCTACCGAAATGTTCCACAAATTTGATGCAGATCCAAATCGTTATAAATTGTCCTGCGATCGGTATCAATTGAAAGAAAAACCAATAGGTTTTCAATTCCATTTTTTGAACCATCAGCCAGGTATTGTAAAAAGGAACAAAAGCCTTCCATCCATCAATACCAGCTTTTTTGAACATGCCAAATAATCCGAGGTGAAAACCAGCTGTTGCGATCGCAAAAATTAGCCAACCTATACTCATTGTTCAATTCTTTTGGTGTCCAAATGTAACACAAAAGGAGGATTTTAATATTATCCATTGAGATACGTTGATAATTTAATATGAATGGTTATTTTCAAGTTTAATAACCCATTTCATGAATACCTTCAGCATAAGAGACATTGAAAATCTCACCGGCATAAAGGCACACACGCTAAGAATATGGGAGAAACGGTATGGAATAGTCATACCTCCAACAGCACCTGGTAAACACAGGGTTTACGACAATAATGATCTCAAACATATCCTCAGAATCTCATCTTTATATCATCAGGGCATCAAGATCTCAAGGATCGCTGAAATGTCAATTGATGAGATCAAAAAAAATACTTTACCCAATGAAGGCAAATCAAATTTTGAGGCTTTCATCAGCAACCTGATTGAATTTGCTCTTGATGGAAATGAAAGCAGTTTCAAAAGGCTCCTGTCAGAACTTCGGGAAATGATGGGAGAAGTGAATATGTACATGCATGTTGTATTCCCTTTTCTTAACCGTATTGGCGATTTTTGGTTGAATGAAAAGATTGCTCCATTTCAGGAACACTTTTCAAGCAATATCATACGGAATGAATTGATCAATTCTATCGATAAAACATATGATGGAAAACCGAGAAGAGATCCCAAGATCGTGCTCTTTTGTCCAAAAGGAGAACACCATGAGATACCCTTGTTGTTCTGTCAGTTTCTGCTGAGATCCAAAAAAATAAATACCCTCTATCTTGGTGCTGATGTAGACGAAGATTCTGTTCATCAAATCGTAAAAAAAACCAATCCCGCTTACCTCCTGACGTTTTTGATCACCAATTTTACAAACTGGGAACCTTCTCCATATGTTGTGAATTTATCGGAGCAGTTTAACAGGCAAACAATCCTGATCTGTGGCCCGGGATTCAAGGAAATTATAAATGATCAGAAAAATGTAAAACACATGCAAAGCATGAAAGAACTGATCGACTTCTGTCAAAGTCTGTAAATCAAGAGGTAACGCCTCAGGGCATCAGCATTTTTTCTTTTCTCTTTGATCTGCTCACGATATCCTTCACCGTAGCGTCTGAAGATAATTCCTCAAGATTCAATTCTTCAAATGAACTTTCCTGAGCCGTACAAAAGCGCATGGCTGTCCAAACATGGTCAATGACAACTTCTTCAATGATGCAATATCCCTTCGTTTTAAGGCAATCCCACTGGCAATCTCTGTTGAGGTCGCTGACAATCTTTGAAGTTGGTTTGGGATAGGCAATCCAAAGTTTGCTCTTCTCCCTCAATGCTGGAATGACATCACAAAGGATGGTAGAAAGCTGATTATAGTTGATGGCAAATACCAGTGCGAAGTCGATCTTCCTGCTCTTGAGCAAAGGAGTAACATTTTTGGCAAAGGATAATTTCGTAAAGTGCTTCTCTAAAGTAGAGGGTATTCCCTGTATCAGAAGATTCTTCTCCTCCGCAAGTTGTAATTTTTCAAAAATGTTGAGCAGCATTGTCGAATAATTTATCGTGGGGGAATAAAATTAACATTTTTTCCACAAAAAATGCGATTAATCAATAAGTTTTTTAATGACAATCAGTGGTTGCGCTGTGCTCTTTTTCTGTCCCTGTACTTCAGGATCGGCACTTTGTTTTCATTTCCGGTTAATAGCCTGGAAATGTTCTTTTGATGGGTCATGATGACAAGCAAGGCAACTGCAATAGCGAAGATCCTGTACGCAATGTTGTCAACATTAAAGATGACAAGAATAAAAACAGGAAAAGCAAGACTTGCTAATATAGAACTCAGTGAAACAAATCGGGTTAAAAACAATACAAGAAGAAAAACACCAGAACAACTAAGGGCCGTCCATGGCGAAACTGCAATGATCAATCCAAAAAGGGTTGCTACCCCTTTACCACCCCTGAACTCTGCCCAGATCGGGAAAATATGGCCCAATACGGCTGCCAATCCAAGTCCGATCTGGAAATTGGTCAGTTCAAATTCATTCTGGGCATAGAATGGAAGAAGGAAAGCAAGCTTGGCAGCAATTAATCCCTTCAACATATCGAAAATCATCACAATGGTACCCCATCTTGAACCCAATACGCGAAAAGTATTGGTAGCTCCTGCATTTCCGCTGCCATAGTCTCTGATGTCAATATTGAACTGGGTTCGGCTGACGATCAGGGAGGTGGGAATTGAACCAATAAAATATGCCAATATGATCAGCAACACTTCATTCATCAACAAAAGTTTATTTTAAGGGAGAGTAAAATTAATGAAAAAATAATAAATGGGTTGTAATGGCTGTGTCAAACATTGCTTTTGAACAGCAGGGAAATCCAGTTTTTATCCTCTCTCCTGCTGATAACGTCTCCGAACAATGGAGAATATACCAACAAAATATCATCGTAATCTTCAGATAATAAGCCACTTATCAATAAATAACCGCTTTCATGCAAAATATTTCTAATGGCAGAAGCATGCTGAAGGAGAATATGCTTGTTGATATTGGCAAGGATAATATCAGCTTTTGATTCAGCATTCAGGTCTTCCGCCCATTCTACCTCGATGTTTTCACAAGCATTTCGCTGAATGTTCTCAACTGCGTTCATGATGCTCCAGTCGTCATTGTCAATAGCCTTTACGTCAACTGCCCCCAACCTGCTGGCCAGAATAGCAAGCACTCCTGTTCCCGTTCCAAAATCCAACACCCTCTTGCCCCGCATATCCATTTCCAGCATTTGCTCCAGCATCATCCGGGTAGTAGCGTGATGACCGGTACCAAAACTCATTTTGGGAGTGATCACGATGCTGTGATCAAATCCTTCCAATTCTTGATGAAAGTCTGCTCTTATCAGGATCTTGCCGGGAATGATCACCGGCGCAAAATTGGACTCCCAACTGGCATTCCAATTCTCTTCCTGCAAAACTGAAGTAGTATGCTCCAATCCCATGCCCTTCAGGGTTTTTTCTAACGCATCAACATCAACATTCTTCTCCTCTGCATAAGCCAGGATTGTCTCCTCTTTTTCCTCGATACCATCTAAACCCAAATCAGGGAGCAATGCTATCAGTATCTCCCGAAGGGATATGTCTGTGCAGGGAATGATTACTTTCAGATATTGCTTCATAAAAAAAGCCGGCATGAAGCCGGCATTTAAAAATTATTGTTCGTTTTCAGCGCCATCTTCTTTGCGGAATTCAGGCTTTGGAATCAACGCTTTCCGGCTGAGCTTGAACTTACCGGTTTTGTGATCAATTCCAATCAACCTTACTTTAACTGAATCTCCTTCTTTCATGATGCCATCGAGGTTTTCCAGTCGCTTCCAGCTTACCTCACTGATGTGCAGGAGTCCCTGCTTACCGGGCATGAATTCAACAAAAGCACCATAAGGCATGATGGATTTTACCTTGGCTTCGTAATCCTCGCCTACCTCAGGCATGGCTACAATTCCCTTTACCCAGGCCACTGCCCTGTCCAATCCTTCTTTAGCAGGACTGAAAATGCTCACTTCACCCTGGTTTCCGATCTCTTCAATATTGATGGTAGTTCCGGTTTCACGCTGGATCTCCTGGATGATCTTACCTTGAGGACCGATAACAGCGCCGATGAATTCCTTATCAATGAAGAGTTTGATCATGCGTGGTGCATGTGGTTTTACTTCGGCACGGTGTTCAGCCATGCAGTTGTACATCTCATCAAGGATGTGCAACCTTCCTCTTCTGGCTTGCTCCAATGCTTCCATCATGGTCTGCATGCTCAAACCGTCAATCTTGATGTCCATCTGAATACCACAGATACCATCACGGGTTCCGGTTACTTTGAAGTCCATATCTCCCAGATGATCTTCATCACCAAGTATATCGGTCAGAATTGCATTTTTACCGTCAGTTGATCTGGTGATCAATCCCATGGCCACACCACTCACATGTTTTGGAATGGGCACACCAGCATCCATCAGGGCCAGTGAACCGGCACATACTGTAGCCATGGATGAAGAACCATTTGATTCCAGAATATCTGAAACCACACGAACGGTGTAGGCATAATCATTTCCTGGCATCATCTGCTTAAGGCTTCTCAATGCGAGGTTACCATGTCCTACTTCCCTTCTGCCTGGTCCACGCATGGGCTTTACTTCACCAGTTGAGAATGCAGGGAAATTATAATGCAGGATGAATTTATTGTATTCAGATTTTGCTGCACTCTCGATCAACAATTCATCTAAAGGCGTGCCGAAGGTGATCGTGGTAAGTGATTGAGTTTCACCGCGAGTGAAGAGTGCTGAGCCATGCGGACTTGGCAATACATCCACTTCCATGTTGAGCGGACGAACCTGATCCAATGCACGACCATCCAAACGAATCCTATCGTCAAGGATCATGTTACGAACTACTTCCCATTTGAGATCCTCAAAATATTTTTTTGCCAACTTGATCTGGTCGGATGTTGCTTCCTGGCCCATCATGGCCACAACTTCCTTTTTCAACTCATCATAAGCTTTGCTACGATCAGCCTTGCTGCTGCTGCCTTTTGAAATAGCATAAACCCTTTCAGAAGCGAATGCATTTACTTTTTCCTGGATCGACTCATCAGAAATAGGCTTGGGATAATCACGCTTACCTACAACGCCAACTTTTTGTTTTAATTCTTCCTGAGCGGCGATCTGAATACGAATGGCATCATGGGCGATCTCCAATGCCTTCACCACATCGGCCTCAGCACATTCTTTGGATTCACCTTCCACCATCATCAGATTCTTTGCAGTAGCACCGATCATAAAATCCATGTCGGCAGACGCCATTTCTGTTCTGCTGGGATTAACGATGTAGTTTCCGTTGACCCTGGCAACCCTCACTTCAGAAATGATCTCCTTAATGGGAATATCTGAAACGGCAAGTGCTGCAGAGGCCGCCAGACAAGCCAGTGAATCTGGCATAACCTCGGGGTCAGATGAAACAAGCGTAACCAAAACCTGAACATCACAGAGGTAATCTTCAGGGAATAAAGGGCGAAGAGCTCTGTCGATCAAACGGCTGATGAGAATCTCATAGTCGCTGAGTCGGCCTTCACGTTTAAAAAATGAACCGGGGATACGTCCAGCAGATGCAAACTTTTCCTGGTAATCTACAGATAACGGGAAGAAGTCTTGTCCCTCTCTGGGTTCCTTGTTCGCGCAAACGGTTGCCAATAGTATACAATTGCCTTGTTTAACAGTAACTGCACCATCAGCCTGACGGGCCAATCGGCCTGTTTCGATGGTGACAATACGTCCGTTACCAAGATCAAAACTTGATTGAAATGGTTGTTGTAGCATGATGTGATTTTTGGATTGTTCCAAAAAGCAATATTCCCAACCGGAAGTTGGGAATAAAACTGTTCAGTAAATTTATTTTCTTAATCCGAGCTTTTCGATCAGGGCGCGGTAACCTTGGAGGTTATGCTTGCTGAGGTAAGAAAGGAGCCTTTTTCTTTGTCCTACCTTTCTCATCAACCCTCTGTTGCTCGAGAAATCCTTTTTGTTGGATTTGAGGTGATTGGAGATCTCATTGATCTCAGCTGTTAACAGTGCAACTTGTGCATCGATTGAACCGGTATTTTTAGCATTGCCACCGAATTCTGTAACGATTGATACTTTTTTTTCTTTTGATACGCTTGACATCTCAGTTTTTTTTAATTCATCTTTAGATTACATCGAAAAATTGGCTGCAAAGGTAGTGGATTTCTTGAAAACCACAAATTTATCATGCCCAAAGATCATTCCATGTATTTCATTTTCAATGCATAAAGCAACACAAAAATAAAACCGGTGAACCCGTGATAGACGGCATACGCCAATCCTAACCAGCTACCTGATCCATACACGAGCAAAGCAGAAACAATGGCGATTACATTTCCCAGCACATAAAGCCTGAATCCATTTTTCCTGAGACGTAACATCAGAAAAGCGCCAGAAAGTGTTAACACATTGAATATCAATGTAAAAACGCTATAGTCGTGCGTATTCGACGACGTATTTGATAATGAAATCGATTTCAATCCCTTTTGGAAATCTTCCAAAGCCTTCGGGTCACGAGTGCTTTGTGAAACCATTGCATCATATTCATTTAGCAATTCTTCGGTACGTTTGGTCTGGTCTTCAGGATTAAAAATGCCTCCGAAAGAGCTCATGATCATGAACATGCTGGCAAATATGGTCAGATAACACAAAATGGTAAGTGACTTCGGGCGAAGAGGAGAAACATTGGGTTCAGATCCGTTTTGGTCCATCTAACAAAATTTTATCAAAGGTACTAAGAACAATTGTCGCAATAATCCATTTATTTGTATAGATGGCCAGCCATATACATATAGTATACCTTAAATCAAGCAACGCCACTGTATCGGCAAACCAGTCTGATCTGCTATTTATGATCAAGGCACTGCATCAGATAGGGCAAAAAATACATTTTCATTGTTTTTACCCCCAACGGGTAGATCTCAGTCAGGTAGAAGATCATTGTGCAAACATCATAGGGTATTGTCAGGAAACTCAGGAAGACAGAGATCTTTTCTTCGGTAAAATGAAAATTGACACTGCAGAACGGAAACGGTTGATGGAAAATTTAAAAAAAGATGATCATCCCATAGTTTGTCATGGTTTTCAGGCTTCCCAAATCGTTTTTGATGAACCCTTAATGAAGGCTAGAAAGGTATTGTTTCGTTTTTTAAGAAATGAACCGAATTATCTGTTGGATCTTGCCAAAGTCACTCCGTGGGGATTTCGAAAGGTTTATTATTTGCTGGCTGCTTTCAAGGCTGAAAAAACATATCAAAAAATCCTTTCCCACAGGGCTATTGCAAGCAGCATGGATAACCAGGCCAATGCAACGAACATCATCAAGGTTGCTGAATTCAAGGGGCAATCTGAAATTTTCTTCAAGGATGGTCTTGGATCCTTCTGTCTCTATTATAGTGATCTTTCCAAAAGAGAAAATGAATTTGCCGCTCAGTGGCTGCTGGAACATGTTTTCAATGAGCTGGAGTTACCATTTGTGATCGCCGGAAAAAATCCATCTGAAGAACTTGAACATGCAGCTCATGTGAGGATGCATACTTGTCTGGTATCAAATCCGGGAGAAATGGAATTGAAGGAACTTATCAAAAAAGCACAGCTCGTTTTGTTGCCTTCCTTTATTGATCAGCAAAACTATGTTGACATACTTGAATCACTGCTGATAGGAAGACATGTACTGGTGAATACAAAAGCAGTTGCCGGCAATCCTTTTCAAAGCTTGCTGGATGTTGCGGAATCCCCGGAAGAATTCAAACAAAAGGCAGCAGATTTATTCAAAAAAGAGTTTCTGGAAGATGCAAAAAATAAACGGCTGAAGGAAATCGAAAAAATCGATTCTGATGAGTCAAATGCAAACAAAATGATCAGCTTGCTACACCGGCAATATCCATAACCTTCCCGTTTTCTGTTCTCAACATTCTTGCAGGATATTTATTGATCACCATATAATCATGGGTGGCCATCACAATAGCCGTGCCAAAGTCCTTGCTAATTTGAACCAAGAGATTCATGATCTCCTCAGTGGTTTCAGGATCAAGATTACCTGTAGGCTCATCTGCCAGGATCAACCTGGGTGAATTCAAAAGTGCTCTGGCAATGTCTACACGCTGTTGCTCCCCGCCGGAAAGTTCATAAGGGAACTTGAATCCCTTTGTCTTCAATCCTACTTTTCCCAGTACATCTTCAATCTTATCCTCTATCAGTTTCTCATCCTTCCATCCTGTAGCACTCAACACAAATTTCAGGTTATCATGAACATTCCTGTCTGTGAGCAACTGAAAATCCTGAAACACAATGCCTATGTTTCTTCTGAGGAAAGGGACTGTTTTCCAGGTAAGGTCTTTCAGATCAAATCCGGCCACCACTGCCCTTCCTTCCCTCAATGGCAATTCACCATATAATGTTTTGAGCAGGCTGGATTTACCGGTGCCGGTTTTACCCACCAGATAAACAAATTCACTTCTTGAAATATTGATATTTACATCACTCAATATCAGAGAGTCTCCCTGATAAATATTGGCATTCTGTATGGACAGCACTGTTTCGTTCATATCAATCAATTATGAAGTAAAAGTAAAGGAATGACCATTCATTTGTATATAAAGCTCTTTTGTCACACAAGGCTCCACTCTTCCAATAATTTGAGCATCAACATCAAAAGAAGATGCAATTTCGATGATGGATTTTGCAGTTTGTTCATCCGTATAAATCTCCATCCTGCATCCCATGTTAAATACCTGAAACATCTCCCGTTCATCTGCGCCGCTGGCTTCGCGAATCAATTGAAAAACGGGTGGAGGCATAAACAAATTGTCTTTCACAATCTTCATGGGCCCGGGCAGGTACTTGAGGCATTTGGTTTGTCCACCTCCGCTGTCGTGTATGATTCCATAAATATTCTCAAAATGTCCATCCAGTACTTTTTTGATGATGGGCGCAAATGTACGTGTCGGGCTCAACACCAGTTTGCCGGCATCAACGGTAAAACCGGGTATGTCAACCAAATCAGTGAGCCTGTGTTTTCCGATATAGACCACATCATTGTTGAGCGCCGGATCATACGACTCTGGATATTTATTGGCATAAACTTTATCAAAAAAATCATGGCGAGCACTGGTAAGTCCATTGCTGCCTATACCGCTGTTGTATTCCTTTTCGTAAGTGGACTTACCGGAAGAAGATAATCCTACAATCACATTGCCGGGTGCGATCTTCTCGTTTGTGATCAGTTTTTTCCTGGGCCAGCGTGCTGTCATGGTGCCATTTACCGCAATTGTTCTGACCACGTCTCCCACATCTGCTGTCTCCCCTCCGAGGTAGTGAATATTCACTCCCATATCAGACAGATCTGAAAACAACTGGCTGGAACCATGGATGATCTCAGTCAGCACCTCTCCCGGAATGAGATTTTTATTTCGGTCGATGGTAGAATTGAAAATAATGTTGTCATATACCCCAACGCACAACAGATCATCCAAATTCATCACAATGGCATCCTGTGCAATACCTCTCCATACTGAAATATCTCCGGTTTCTTTCCAATAGAGATATGCCAGAATACTTTTGGTACCGGCCCCATCTGCATGCATGATGTTCACATGATCTTCAGATCCAGTCAAATAATCCGGATACATCTTACAAAAAGCATGGGGATAAAGACCCTGATCGAGTCCTTTTATGGCAGCATGTACTTCTTCTTTCTGGGCTGAAACACCTCTTTGCTGGTATAAACTCATGGATGGATAAAGTATGAGCAAATCTACTTTAGATGACTGAAACGACAAGAAATTAGGGGCATTCTTCTTTTCAACAGTGTGTTGATTCTCACAATTGAGTTAATTTTGCGAACCTTATGCAGGTACATTTTCAACTCAACGCTCTCCCTGCCTTTACCAATGCAGTCATCACCATCGGTACATTCGATGGCGTGCATACCGGCCATCAGGCCATATTGAAGACCTTGCTCCACCAGGCGAAACTGGTTGAGGGGGAAAGTATCGTGCTGACCTTTCATCCCCATCCCAGAAGAGTATTGAGCAATCCCGATGCACCTTCCCTGCTGACCAGCCTCGATGAACGTATCAATCAATTTCAGAAACATGGAGTTGATCATCTGGTGGTGGTCCCTTTTGATCCTACATTTTCGGATATCAAAGCAGAAGATTATGTAAAAGATTTTCTGGTTCAATATTTCCAACCCAGATGCATCGTGATCGGATATGATCACAAATTTGGGAAAGACAGGACCGGCGATTTTCAATTATTGACAAAATTGGGCGAACAGTATCAATATGCAGTATGTGAAATCCCGGAGACCATGCTCGATCAGTCAAGAATCAGCTCAACCGAGATCAGACAGGCACTGCTGAACGGAAACATCAAGACTGCCAATGAGCTGCTATCTTATCCCTTTAGGCTCACAGGGATTGTGGTTGAAGGTGATAGACTGGGCCGCACTTTGGGTTATCCTACTGCGAATCTGGCCATTACTGATAGCGACAAGCTCATTCCATCATCGGGGGTATATGCTGTTGCGGTTCACCTGGAAGAGAAAGGAAATCAAAGGCATTTCAAGGGCATGATGAACATCGGTTACAGACCCACCGTCAACGGAAAAGAACGTAGGATTGAGGTGCATATTTTTGATTTCGATGAAGAGATCTACAGCAAAAGACTTACTGTTGAATTGCTCGCTTATACCCGAAAGGAAATGAAATTTTCAGGACTTGACGCATTGAAGGAACAGCTCAACACAGACAAAAACAACATCATGCAGTTGTTGAAGGAGTTTCAGTAAGGGTGCATGATTTTAAAAATGAATTCTTTCAGGATACTTTCATCATCAGTATCAGCCCTGTTAACACCCAGACTTTTTAGATTGGCATCATTCAGCAAAAGCAAGATCCGCTGAACATCACCATATCCATAACACTGCATGGCACCGATGTATTGTCTTGCCATGAATGGTTTGAGTCCGAGTGACGAAGCAATTGAATATTCATCCCTGCTATTGGAAGCGTAAGCCAGGTAAACTTTACTAAAGAATGAATACAGTACTGGAAGAATGAGTTGAATAGGTGCTGCTTTGGGATTGGAAGAAAAATAGTTGAGAATCCGCAATGTTTTGGCAAGATCTCGAGAAGCGATGGCAGCCTGCATTTCAAAAATATTGAACTCCTTGCTAACGCCTACAAATTGTTCTATATCATCTTCGTTGATCTTATTTTTTCCATTGAGGTTGACACTGATCTTTTCAATCTCATTTTCTATTCTCTTGAGATCATTGCCAATGTGATCAACCAGCATGTGTAGGGCCTTGCTGCTGATCTCAAGCCCCTTTGATGAGATCAGATTTGAAGTCCAATCCGGCAATTCATTATCGTAAAGTTTTTTGGTGGTAAGTACCACCGCTTTTGATTTCAAAACCTTGGCCAGCTTGCCTCTTCCATCAAGTTTTTTATCCTTAAATGCCACAACCAGCACAGTGGATGTCAGCGGATTGGAAATATAGTTTTCAAACCGCTCAATATCTTTCAATTGCTGTGCTTCTTTTATCACCACCACCTGTCTGTCCGCAAACATTGGATATCTGCGACAAGCATTGATCACATCTTCAATCTTAGAATCCTTTCCGTAGAAACAGGAATAATTGAAACTCATTTCTTCCGGAGTCAACAAAAGGTCACCGGCCATGTCTGTGAGCTTGTCAATTTCATACGCCTCCTCTCCCTCCAGCCAGTAAACTGGATGAGTGGCTTTTCTTTTCCAATCCGATAAAATTTTTTCTGAAGACATGAACTCTTGGGTGGAGGAATATCAAAGATACCAAAAGATTTTTTTGAGTCCTTTTAGATGATTTTAACAGATTCCTGATTGAAAAAGAAGGTACCTTCATCCAAATTTTTAACCATTTAACTTATATCTATGTCTTCCAATTACCCATCTTCCGGAAATTTTGAAACCGGTACCAAAAAAGACAACAAAAATAACATCATCATTTTATTACTCGTATTGTTGGTTGCTTCCTGGGGCTATTTTTTCTATGCCAGAAACCAGGCCAATGCAGTCATTTCAGAGAAAGATGCTCAATATGCCACACTTGATTCCGCAAAAAATCAAGTTCAGCAAGAATACGATGAGGCCATGATGAGGATAACAGATCTTACCTCCATGAACAGCGGCCTGGATAGTCTGGTGAAAACACGTGATAAGGAACTGGGTATCATCAAGGATAAGTTCAAAACACTTATTGCCAAACAGAATGCTACAAAAGCTGATCTTGCAGAAGCCAAAAGCCTGGTAGCTGAATTGAATGGAAAAATAAGTGACTATGTAAAAGAGATTGAAAGACTGCAGGCTGAGAACCAGCAGCTGACAACCGATAAGAATAACCTAACTACAGAAAACCAGAACCTGAGCAGCAACCTGGCAACTACAGAAGCTGCCAGAAAAGAGGCAGAAAATAAAGTTGATGTAGGTTCAACATTGCATGCCTCCGGATTTAAGATCAGCGCAATCAATGAACGTAATTCCGGAAAGGAAAAATCAACTTCTTCGGCCAAAAGAGCCGACAAACTAAGGATCTCCTTCAACCTTGATGAGAACATGATCGCAACAGCAGGCATTAAACAACTTTATATTGTTGCCAAAGATCCCGAAGGAAAGGTGATAGCTGAAGAATCACTGGGATCAGGAAAAGTTGGAACAAGAAAAGATGGTCAGATAAACTTCACCACCAAAATAGATGTAGAATACAAAACCGGTGAAGTGAAGTATGTTGGCTTTGATTTGCGACAAACTGAAAAATATGTAAAAGGAAACTACTCCATCCTTGTTTACCAGAATGGTTTCAAGATCGGAGAAGGAATTGCCATACTCAAATAAGTAATCAGAGCAGAGCCCTTACCTGGGCTCTGCCCAAATGTACCATCCCGGAAGTTCCTGACTGCCTCCCCTCGTATTGAATACTGATCTCCATGAATGCACCCAGCCTCTTGGTAACATCCATGGTCCAGATGAAATTCTTACCCGGTTGCAACCCCTCCAGCATGACATATCCAAGGGTTGAAGAAGGAACACCATTGAAACTGATGTTGCTCAATGAAAGTTTCGAAGCAACAGAAGTATTCGAAACCAAGTTGTATTTGCCATCTACAGAAACTGTTTTTATTTTGGCTGATTCAGTGTTTCCGTTCTGTTTGTTGTCATTTTTATAACCTGCCTGCAACCTGAGTTTGGTTCCGTAGGTGAAGGTTAGCCTCGGTTCCAATACATTTGATCTCACCGAGTAATTTCTGTTTTGAAATCCAGGAGTCTTCAATACATTTTGGTTTGTTTTCGCTATAAGATCCAGGGTAAACATTTTGATCCAGTTGCTTCTAACACGAAGAGATAGATCTTTAAAATCCCTGGTTTCAAATCCATAAGAAAGAAATGCTTTGTTTCCGTTTTGCAGATAATTCAGATCAATTCCCCATACCTGACTCAATCTGTTATAGGAGAGTGTATGACTTTGTATCCTCTCATTCGTAATCAGGCTGGTATCTACAAAATTGCCGGAAAAGGGATTGAAATTTCGGTTACCATTTGCGGTTTGCTTGTTTGTGACCTGAAGAGAAGATTGAAAATAAATTCTTTTCAAAAACTCTTCTAACAGACTACCCCTCTCCTGTTTCAGTGCCAATGAAGGATTGAAGACAAGGTTATAATTATAATTGAGGTAATCAGCTCTGATGAATTCACTTGTTGGGGTAAAAACCCTGATGAACCTTGCCTGATCCCGGAACCTTGCCACCTCAAATTCATTGATCTGTTGCAATCCATCATTGTTATAATCTATCCATGCATATTCTCCCTGTCCAGCAGGTACTTCAAAATATGTAAAATCTTTTCTCGGTTCCTGCCCGCTTCCCAATTCATACAAGGTTGTTCCATTGATGGCACCCTTCCATAGATCCGTAAAATATTCCACCCTGCCCAGGATTGCTTCATCCGGACGGGTATTGAAAAGATCATTGATGACCTTGAGTTTCCGATAGGTAGCATTAAACCGTATCTGATGGTGCTCATTCGACATCCATTCACCATTCAGATTGATATTGTGACTTTGATCAGATCGTAGCAGTTCTTTACCAAGGGGTAACGCATCAGTTCTTGTAAAATATTTCAAGCCCCATTTGTTTGCTTTTTCCGGATCGGATTGGGTTGCCACTTGTAAAGTGCTAAATGAAAAACTACCTGGGGTGAGTGCTTCAGTTGTCTTGTTGGTTGTGGTGGTATTTTCCAAAGTGTACCTGGCAGAAAACTCCCGATTGGATAAACTTGGGATCTTCTTGGAAACATCCACGATTGGTCTCAGAAAAAATCCTTTTTGCAGATCATCGTTAAATGAAGTCAGCGAGAATTGATTGTTCAACACCCATCCTTTCTTACTTACCTTATGCATCAACTGATTCCGTATGGCTTTGAAATCACTGTTTCGGGAATAGCCACCCAACTGGTAATTGAGTGATGATCCTTCTTTGTCTTCAACCATGAATTCACTTCTTAACAATTTCTCTTCAGCCGGTATCACCACCAGATCCAGTCCCCAATCTCTCGTAAACTCAACTGTTCTCAATCGCTCCACCGGTTTGAATCCGGAACTGTTATACTCTGCATTCAAATTGGTTTTGAGTGATACGCCTTTGTCACGGTTCAACAATTGGGTATTGTCGAAAATGATCCTCGCTGCCTGTCCATACTGTCCGTTTACATTCGAAAAACGATTGGGATCATAATTGCTCAAAGCAAGGTCTGCTGCCAGACTGGTATTCTCAGTTGCATTCCACTTTGCGGAAACCGAGAAAATGGATTGCTTTTTTGGCGCTACCAGGAGTATCACAGGTTCATATCGACCTGATTTTTTACCTGTTTGCGCGTCTGGCGCCACCCATTTGAATACCTTACCATTGGCAGCAATTTCTTTGTCTAATACGTAATTACCCATGCCTTCACCCAGGTCAGAAAAAGAGAGAGCATAAAGATCAGGGGCAACTGTTTTCTGATAAACAAAAATTGTATCGCGTTTGCCATTGCTGCGAAGTGTATCTGTTTTTTTATAAAGGAGTTTACCTTGCGAAAATGTATCAGCAACGGCCGCAGGGTAAAAAGCCTGATTGATGTTGTTGCCAATGGAAGAGAGGAACTGCTTCTGCCCTGCATCCAGGGTCTGGTTGATCGGGGAGTTTCTTGCATCTGTATTTCCAAAATACCCCACTGAAATACTGAGCTTCTTGTCCACTTCAATTTTGTTATTGAGATACAATTGGGAATTCAGAAAATTCCTGTCGGCATACTCAAACTCAATCTGTATCCTTTTGTCCTTGGTGATCATCTGTTTGGGCATGAAAGTAACTTCCGCCGTATTGTAATTGATCACATAATCCTGATCCTCTCCTCTCTGCATCAATTCACCATCTATAAATACTCTCTCTGTTCCCGCAAGCACAATGAAAAACAGTTCCTGATTGGCACCCTTTAACCGGTATGGACCCTGATTACCCTCGACACCCTGAAAAACATTTCTGGTGAATTTACCCTTTGCCACTGCCCCACTGGCAAGCACCTGATTTTTTATGGTGGGACTTATATTCGTTTCAGCTGCATAGGATATGCCTTGTAGTCTTTTGTAAAAATTCAGATAATACTGCTGGTTTTGTCGGATGTCAAGATCTCCCACGGAGAGTTTCCATTTCTCCTTGGAAAACTGAATGTATACCTGATCAAATTCGTTCAGATTCTGTGTATTGCCATCCGGCTGAATAGGAATATTGTTGTCTGAAATGGCAGCATTGATGAGGATGCTGTCGCCCATGTAACCATTCAGTTGGAGGTTAAGACTGGAATTGAAAACGGCATCCTGCCGGTTTCCGAAAGACAGTGAACGGCCGATACTGCCGTTGGAGGATAGCTTGCCGAAGTCCAAAGGCTTCTGGTTCGAGGTTTTTCCGGAAAGTTTTTCTGGTGTGATTCCGAATCGGTAGAAAACACTGTCAAAAGATAACCTTTTGCTGACCTGACCAAGTGAAAACGGCATCACCCGGTAAGATATCCATATCTCCTTTAGAGGTGGAATCTTCTTCCAGTTTAGCAATCCCCGGGTATAATCCATAACAAAATCAGCGGAGTCTACTCCGCTGATTTTTAATGAGTTGGGAACAACAACTGAACTATCAATTAAAATTGTTTCTCCCGAGATTCTGTAAAGTTTTGTTCTGATATTGGAGATGTCCTGGCCTTGAGAAACCAGTACTCCAATCGTCAGAAACAACAGGGCGATTATCCTTTTGGATACCACATGTTTTTATTTGATCAATTTCATGCTCACAGGATCCCAGTTGATGATCTTACCTTTTTCATAACTCAGGTTGCTGGCAAGTGCCGGACCGGCAGCTCGCAAACCAAAGGTTGGATCTTCCACTACAGTACCCTTTGTTCTTATGGCCTGGAAGAAATTGGCAAAGTGATCAACCCTTTCATCATAACCCACTGGAGCTGCATATTTGATCTCTTCAGGTGCGAAAGCTTTTCTATCGTCAGCTGAGTTGGTAGTATTGTACCATTTCACATATTCAGCTCTCTGTTTTTCGGAGAAATGAAGATAGCTGTCGTATCCACCCAATTCTGCAGCCTTAGGCAACTTTTGTTTTTTCAGTGTGAACTTGTTTCCACCCCATTCTATCACACCTTCGGATCCAACGATGCGGGTTCTGTTGCTTCCGCCAGAGCCATCAGCAAAATTAACCCTCAGTTGCATCTGGAAGGCTCCGTGATTGTCGGTTTTAGGATAATCCATGATGGCAGCGAGTACATCGGGAACATCTCTTCCATCTTTCCAATAGCTAAGCTGTCCACTGGAAAAAACACGGGTTGGACCATTAGAGTCGATTGCATGGTGAACAGCTGAGATGAGATGGATGAACAGATCACCTGCTACTCCAGTTCCATAATCCTTATAATTTCTCCATCTGAAAAAGCGGGTTGGATCGAAAGGTCTTTTGGGAGCATCTCCAAGGAAACTATCCCAGTCGACTGTTTCTGGTGTGGCATCTAACGGTATGGCATATTGCCATGCACCGTTTGAGCTGAAACGATCATTTACCGCTTCAACCAGATTGATCTCGCCGATATCACCAGCTTTGATCCTTCTTTTGGCTTCAGCGAGGGTGATGCTGCTCACACCTTGAGAGCCCACGATCATTACCATTCCGGTTTCTTTCTGGGTCTTGATGACTGCATGACCTTCATCCAGGTGCTGAACCATGGGCTTTTCGCAGTAAACGTGTTTGCCGGCTTTCATGGCAGCGATGGAGATATGATCATGCCAATGGTCTGGAGTGGCGATGATGACGGCATCAATATCTTTTCTCTGCAGCAGTTCACGAAAATCTCTTGTTGTATAGAGGTCATTCCCCCAAAGTTCTTTTGCCCTGTCGAGGTGTCCTGTATAGAGATCACAAACCCCTGCGATTTCCACTCCGGGCACTTTCAGGGCAGCTCTCATGTCGCCAAAGCCCATGATTCCCATACCGATACCTGCTACTCTTATTTTATCATTCGACATGTATCTTTTTTCAGGTTGCAGATGATGGATTTTTTCTTCATCCATGGCCATGGCGCCCATGGTACCGCCTGAAAACAAAGCTGCCGTTGAGCCTAATTGTTTGATGAATTTTCTTCTTGAATCGGAATTTGACATAAGGGATTTTTTTTGATGTTTTAAAGTTACTTGTTTGGGACATATAATCAAAATCTTACATCCTGCATACGGTATCAGGAAATACATAAATTTTCGCTATTGGTTAATTGTCATTGGCGCAATTGGGTTATTTGGTTTCAAGTTGATCACTGGAACTATTCAGTTGGAGGTGCTGTATAGCAGGCTGTTGAATTCAACGCAAGCAATCTTAGATTTCCGTCACAACCCGTTGAAGCAAAGTCTTGAACCTAGAAAACAACTCCCGCTGCAACAGTTATAAACCTGAAACTTATTTTTCTTCCAGTTGCAGTTAATATAAAATAGCGCAGTTTGCAACTAATAAATAAAAGGCTAAAATTCAAATTAAATCCAACTTTGTTCAAAAAATCAGGGTGTTCAAACTAATTTCTTTTTAATTTTAAAATACACGAATTCTAATATGATTTTTTAACAGTCACCACTGTATGAAGTACATTTATATATTTATTTCGTTTTTCATTTTTTTCTCCGCTTGTAAAAAGAAGGATCCAGCAGCGCCAGTGGCACCTGTGGTTCCAATAACACCAATAGTCCAGGACACTAGGTTTCCTGTTAATCTTTTAGCAGACTCTATCACATTAGCGTATATCAAACTCGAGACTGAAAGCAATACTGATATGTCATCTGCAGTTGCAAGCATCATCAACTCTCCTTCTCTTGCAGCACTGAGTAAATCACCCTCACTTTTCAAGGAAGTGAATTCAGATAATTTTTCGAATATTTCCAGTCAAGCAACTGACTGTAAAATTTTGGCCCTGCGCTGGTTGATGTTATATGAAAAAAGTCCGGATGAAGCAAAGCCCTATTTTGACAAAGTGGTAAGCACTCTTTTGGCCTGGGTGAATTTTGGCAATACTGCGACAACACATCTCCCCAATGAAACATCTTATCTTGCATTTTATGAGGCCTATTCCGTGGTTAGAAGCAGGATGACAACTTCAGACAGAAGCAAGGTGGACACATGGATCAATGCAAGAGCGCTGGTATTCAAGAACTTTCCAGCGAGGGTCAATAATTGGGAAACCATCCGGATGAATTTTATTTATTATTTTGGGTTTTTACTGGATTCCCAAAACCTCCTTGATTATGCAGCCGTCGCTTATACTACTCTGCTTAACGTAAACGTTATGGCAGGTGGAAAGTCGGAAGATCTGATCAGCAGAGATGCCTTTGCCTATCATGCTTACAACCTGTCGTTTTATGCCAGAATATTCAAGGCCAAGGCTTTTTTTGAAGGATATGATGCCATGAACACATTCAAGAACAGAAAGAACAACATCAATGTTTCCGTTCAGGACATGATGAACTATTGGAAACCTTTTCTCATTGACCCTGCCAACAATGTACATGTTGAATTTGTGAAAACCAATTATGCTCCAGATAAAACAAGGACTGATTATAACAAACCCTATGTACCTTCTTCCTCCATCTATGCATTGGAAGAGTTGTTGCTTGCATTTCCTGAAACTACAGTCTATCTCAAGGCGATCAATGCTTCAGCCAGCAGGTACAACAGGAAGATAAGCGGATTTCTTTACTGGCCTAGATAAACAATAAACTTGAGAAATTAAAGCTAAATACGCCCAATAAAGGGCGTATCAGAATAAATTATAGGGGAAATTGCTAATTATTGACCAGACAGGTTAGCATTCAGGTATTCCCTGTTCAACCTGGCAATGTTTAGCACAGAAATCTCTTCTAGATGAAATATTGTAGCGCAATAAAATGGAACTTATAACAAAAAATCCTCCACATTACCCGGATGTATCACCTTGAAAACACTATCTGGATAGGTATTCAGAAAAAGGCGGGGAAGCTTATGTTTCGCGTTTTCATTCCATTTCATTTCGTACGCATTGATCTTTCCACCCTCTTCCTCCACATAATCAATCTCTGCCTGCTCCGTTGTGCGCCAATACCAAACGTTGCTCCATTGTTGATGGTATTCAAGATATTTTTTTCGCTCTGCCATTAAAAAATTCTCCCAAAGCGCCCCAACATCCTGCCTGCTCTCAAGCTGGTTGAAATTTGCAATCAAGGCATTTCGAATGCCATTGTCGTAAAAATAAATTTTCCGGCTCTTTTTCAATTCCGAACGAAGATTTCTACTGAAAGAACCAAGCCTGAAAACAACATATGCCTGCTCCAAAACAGTTATGTATTTGTCCACCGTTTTGGCATCCAGGCCTGTCAACAGTGACAATTCATTGTAAGAAACCTGAGAACCGACCTGATAGGCCAATGCTTGTAGCAGTTTGATCAACCCATCGGGCTTTTGGATCTGATCCAACAGCAAAACATCTTTATATAAAAAGCTATCTGACAGTTGTTTTAATATTTCCTTCTCAGAACCAATATGATTCACCACTTCTGGATAGTACCCATACACCATTCTGTGCGGCAACAAGCGCTTTTCTTCCAATAGCCCATGGTTGGTTACCATTTCACCAAATGATATGGGATACATTTTATACTCCCATTTACGCCCTGTAAGCGGTTCATTGATTTGATTGGCCAACTCAAAAGAAGAACTTCCTGTTACTACCAATTGAACCTCCGGTATCTGATCAGTAATCAATTTCATGCGCAACCCTATTTCCTGGATGCGTTGCGCCTCATCAATAATCACTGTTTTATTCTTCCCAAAAAACGCCTTCAAACGCGTTGATGAACTATGCAGAAACAAATCCTGTACGTCTTTTTCGTCACCACTCAACCACAAAACATCACGATCATCTTCAAATAGTTTTTTCAATAAGGTTGTCTTACCCACCTGACGAGCTCCCATCAAAATAATTGCCTTCCCGGTTTTAAGCTTTGACCGTATTGTTTTCTCAAGTGAACGCTCTATCATAAAATCAACCTTTCCGACAAAATTACATGATTTACGGATTTCAATCCTTAAATATTGCCATTATTACGGATTTTAATCCTGAATAATGGAAAATAAATGATAAAACACCCATTATATCTCCCTTCTTGCTATTTGAATCCCCGAAATGATTTTCCCTAGAAAATATCATTTACCGTGCAGACAAAATTTAAGCTTTGAATATTGAAATAAAAAAATACGCCCAATAAAGGGCGTATCAGAATAAATTATCGGGAAATTGCTAATTACTGACCAGACAAGTTGGCATTCAGGTATTCCCTGTTCAACCTGGCAATGTTTAGCACAGAAATCTCCTTAGGACATTCTGCCTCACAAGCGTACGTGTTTGTACAACTGCCGAAACCTTCTTTGTCCATTTGTGCAATCATGCTGACAACACGTTGTTTCCTCTCTGGCTCACCTTGTGGAAGCAATGCCAGGTGAGATACTTTGGCAGAAACAAACAACATGGCTGAAGCATTTTTACAGGCGGCAACACAGGCGCCACAACCGATACAGGCTGCTGCTGCAAATGCATCATCGGCATGATCTTTTTCTATTGGAATTGAATTGCCATCCACTGCATTTCCCGTATTCACGGAAATATATCCACCAGACTGAATGATCCTGTCAAAAGCACTTCTGCTCACCATAAGGTCTTTGACCACCGGAAAGGCATTGGCCCTGAATGGCTCAACCGTGATTACATCACCATCTTTAAATGCCCTCATGTGCAACTGGCAGGTGGTAGTTCCTTTCCATGGACCATGGGGCCTTCCATCAATCACCATCGAACACATTCCGCAGATTCCTTCACGGCAATCATGATCAAAAGCAATCGGATCATTGCCTGCAGCAATCAGCCTTTCATTCAACACATCAAACATCTCCAGGAATGACATCTCTGAAGAAATATCCTTCACATCATAGGTCTCAAAATGTCCCTGCTCATTGTTGTTCCGCTGACGCCATACCTTCAAGGTGAGGTTCATTGTATAATGTTGCATATACGTTGTTTGTCTTATTTGTTATTTATAACTACGCTGACTTGGTTTTACAATTTCATAGTTCAATGTCTCCTTGTGGAGCTGCCATTCAGATGAGCCTTTGTTTTCCCATGCAGCCACGTACATGTAATTCTCATCATCCCTGAGGGCTTCACCATCAGGCGTCTGATACTCTTCCCTGAAATGACCGCCGCAGCTTTCGTTCCTATCGAGCGCGTCCAGACACATCAGCTCTCCGAGTTCAATGAAATCAGCAACACGACCAGCTTTGTCGAGCTCGGGATTCATCTCACCAACATTTCCGGGTATGCGTACATCAGACCAGAACTCTTCTTTCAGCGCCCTTACTTCCTGAATGGCTTGCTTCAAACCTTCAGCAGTCCTGGCCATTCCACATTTGTCCCAAATGATCTTACCCAAACGCTTATGGAAGCTTTCCACTGTCTGCTTACCCTTGATCGACATCAATTTATTGATGCGATCTGAAGCTATTTTCTCTGCCTCAGCGAAAGCAGGATGATCAGTAGGAATTGAATTGGTCTTGATATCGTCAGCCAGGTAGTTACCAAGTGTATAAGGGATCACAAAATAACCATCGGCAAGTCCCTGCATCAGCGCAGAGGCTCCCAGCCTGTTGGCTCCATGTTCACTGAAATTGGCTTCACCAAGGGCATACAATCCATCGATGGTTGTCTTGAGTTCATAATCCACCCAAAGTCCGCCCATGGTATAGTGTACTGCAGGATAGATTCTCATGGGTACTTCGTAGGGATTCTCACCGGTGATCTTCTCATACATGTTGAATAGATTACCGTATTTTTCCTTGACAACATCCTTACCAAGTTGGGTGATCACATCAGCACTTACATCTCCCAGGTTACGCTTGTTCACTTCTGCCTTTCCGTAACGCTGAATGGCGGCTGCATAATCAAGGTATACGGCCTGCTTGGAAGAACCTACGCCATAGCCAGCATCGCAGCGCTCTTTGGCAGCCCTTGATGCAACGTCTCTTGGCACAAGATTACCAAAGGCCGGATATCTTCTTTCCAGATAATAATCTCTTTCGTTCTCAGGAATCTCATTGGGCGGTCTGTTGTCGCCCTCCTTGAGCGGCACCCATATCCTGCCGTCATTCCGAAGGGATTCAGACATCAAGGTTAGTTTGGACTGATGATCACCTGAAACTGGAATACAGGTTGGGTGGATCTGTGTAAAACAGGGATTGGCAAAATATGCACCCTTTTTATGTGCCTTCCAAGCCGCAGTGACATTGGATCCCATGGCATTGGTGGAAAGATAGAACACGTTACCATATCCTCCTGTACACAATAAGACAGCATGTCCGAAATGTCTTTCGAGTTCCCCAGTAACTAGATTACGGGCAATAATACCGCGTGCCTTGCCGTCTATGATTACCAGTTCCACCATTTCATGACGGGTATGCATTTCAACAGTGCCCAAGGCAACCTGGCGCTCGAGAGCCTGATAAGCTCCTATTAGCAATTGTTGTCCTGTTTGTCCTGCTGCATAGAAAGTTCTCTGTACCTGTGTACCTCCAAACGAACGGTTGCTCAACAATCCACCATATTCCCTAGCGAAGGGAACACCCTGTGCTACACATTGGTCGATGATGTTGGTGCTAACCTCTGCCAGTCGATGTACATTCCCTTCTCTTGCACGGTAATCTCCACCTTTGATGGTATCGTAGAACAAACGATAGACGGAATCGCCATCGTTCTGGTAATTCTTGGCAGCATTGATTCCGCCTTGTGCAGCAATGGAGTGCGCACGACGTGGAGAATCCTGAAAACAAAAGGCTTTTACTTTATAACCCATCTCACCCAAGCTGGCGGCGGCAGACGAACCAGCGAGGCCGGTTCCTACAACGATGATTTCCAGTTTACGTTTATTGGCAGGGTTGACCAGTTTAACGGAACCCTTGTATTTGGTCCATTTTTGATCAAGTTCGCCTGCAGGAATTTTAGCATCAAGCATATATGATGATTTTGGAAAATTTAAAACAATAAGGTCAAGTCACCGGTATTGATCTCCCAGCCAAAATGCATGAAAAGTGGCATCAGGGCAAAGATCAAGGGAACAACAATAGCGAATACGATACCGAAAGCCTTTATGGTTGGAAAGAAATTTTTACTGGTCCATCCGAGGGTTTGTGCCGCACTTTGTACGCCATGAAGCAGATGCCAGGAAAGTGAGAAACAACCGATGAGGTAGAGGATAACCCAGATGGGTTCTGCAAATACATTTTTCATCTGGGCATATAGATTGTGATGCTCTATACCATTGTAGGTTACTGGCTCTAATCCTCCAAAACGTGAGGGTACCCAGAAATGAACGAGGTGAACAATCAGGAACAACAGGATCAAAGTTCCCAGCAGCGCCATGGACCTGGAATACCATTTGGAGGTTTGATTTCCGGCCGTAACGGCATAGCGACTTTTTCGTGCTGATTTGTTCTGCAACCAGAGCTTGTATCCCTGAACAATATGCAGGATGAAGCCAGCGAACAATCCTAACTCTGTAATTCGGATAAGGATGTTTGTCCCCATGAAATGGGCTGCTCTATTGAAATTTTCTTCAGCATGGGAAAAGAAGACATTAGCATTTACATAGCAATGGACCACCAGAAAAACAACAAGGAAGACACCCGTAAGGGCCATCACAATTTTTTTTCCGATGGATGAGGTAAAAAGTTTACTCCAGTTCATAGACTTAATTTCTCGATTATAAAATCGCACAAATTTACATCAGAATGGGGGAAAAAAAGGAAATGTTTAAGCCCTTATGAGAATAAAAGCTCAGGATGTCTACGAAAACGTTTGCAGTGTCAATAACCGAGTTGTTTCATGATCATATTATCCACTTTTTGATAGAGGTTACCGGGTGTGAAAGGCCTCCAGTCGGGTATCTCCAAAATGTGAACATACCGGTTGATTCCAGCTCTGGTAAAATCGTATAAGGATTGTTCGGGCATGCCTATCATACAAATCCATCCCCCCCTATCTTCAAGATCCTCGAACCACTCTTCGTAATAACAATCGTCACTGCTGTGAAAATTCAGAATATTTTCTCCTATCAGGATGAATTTGCAAATGCCATGCGCAATCAAATGATCGATAACATCCCTCTTCAGGGTCATGATGTCATTTTCAATGGCATCATTCCATTCTCCGATAAACTCCAAAATACTGAAACCAGCCTCATAATCGACAAAGAGGATCTTCATGTACAGGGTCTGTGACCCGAAATCATCCCACTGTGGATGGATGAAATAATTGTAAACCGTTTGGGTAAATTGAAATTCTGAATATTCCCTGCCGTGAAAAGGAGATCTGGGATCTTCCTCAGCAACATAAAGATGTCTCCAGTTGAAAAAAGGTTCAATCTCGTGCATCTCAACCTCCCTTTATGGCAATGATGGCTTTTTTGACAGTACCATGCTCGAGCAGCAATTTTTTTGCTTCTTCATAATCAGAAATGCCGGTTTTGGACATCAACATCTTCACGCCTCTGTCGATCAGTTTATCATTGGTGAGTTGCATGTTGACCATTTTATTGTCCTCTACCCTACCCAGCTGAATCATGACGGTAGTCGACAACATATTGAGGACAAGCTTTTGGGCGGTACCACTTTTCATGCGGGTGCTGCCGGTAACAAATTCCGGACCAACAACCACTTCCACCGGATGATCTGCACAAGCAGAAACAGGTGAGTTGGCATTGCACGAAATGGAACCAGTCAATATTCCTTCCTCTCTGCATTTTTTGAGTCCGCCAATAACATAGGGAGTTGTTCCGCTGGCTGCAATACCCACTACTACATCCTTGTCAGAGATCCCGAATTCATTAAGGTCTTTCCATGCCTGCTCCGGATCATCTTCTGCAAATTCCACAGCCTGAAACATCGCATTGTTTCCTCCTGCGATAATACCTACCACCAGTCCGTGAGGAACACCATAGGTAGGCGGACATTCAGAGGCATCTACTACTCCAAGTCTGCCGCTAGTTCCGGCACCAATGTAAAATAACCTTCCACCGGCAAGCATTTTATCAGAAACAGCTTCAGCCAATGCAGTGATTTGGGGAATAGCCAGGGCAACAGCCTCTGGTACCTTTCTATCCTCGGTATTGATCGCATGGAGAATGTCATCCACCGACATTTTCTCCAGATGCCTGTACAATGAATCCTGCTCGGTGGTTTTTGAGATCATGGTTGCGCCTTTACGACCGGTTAAGTTCTTTATGGAAAGCTACAAGACCGGTCATGGGTTGCTTGAAGACTTTCCCCATCTTCAGATTGTAGTCAGTACAAAGTTCGGCAATTTTATCTTTGAAATGAAAGGCGATCCCCCCTACAAAATGTACCGGTACTTCTTTTCGCTGCGGATAGGTGGAAATATGTTGTTCAAAAAATATTCTCAACCCGTCTTCAATGATATTTTCGATGATATAATGCCCTCTGTTGGCAGAAAGAAATTTCGAAAATCCGGCAAGATATCGGTTGGCATAGGGTTCCCGATAGACCTTGTGCAGGATCTCATCCCTGCTTGTTGAAAACATTTTATGAAAAGCTTTCAGCAAGGTTTCGTCCAGCATATCATACAGAACATGCTGGATCAGTTTCTTACCCAGATAAGCGCCGCTTCCTTCATCACCCAGCACATATCCCAATCCCGGTGAATTGGCTACAATTCTTTTACCGTTGAAATAACAGGAGTTTGAGCCTGTTCCGAGGATGCAGGCAATCCCTTTTTCATGACCGCATAAGGCAAGTGCTGCGCCCATCAAATCATGGGTAACATGAATCGATGCTCCAGGAAAGATCTTCTTAAGGGCATTTTTTACAATACTGGCCTTTGCTTTGGTCTTGCAGCCCGTTCCATAATAATAGATCTGATCTATGGATTTTTTTAGGATACTTTTTGGCAATTCAGTGGTTATCAATTCCACGATCTGTATCTGGTCCATGTGATAGGGACTGATCCCTTTGGTGAACATGGATGTCGAAACGGATTTGCCGATCAGCTTCCATTCAGTTTTTGTTGCCCCACTGTCTGCGATCAAGGTATATCCCGTCATTGAAAAATTATTTTTTTCTGAAAATATAGATCTGCGAGCTGCAGGTACCGGGACTGAGCAGTGCTTTGATATTTGAAATCAATCCAGTTAAGACAGCCGGTACCAACCTCATTTTACCATTGCGATATTGCTCGCTGAGCATACTTACATAGAAGGCATCAAACCACATGGGTTTAAGACCGACTCTCTTGAAACCATGTTTCAGAAGCAATTGGCTGATGCTTTCTGGAGAGAAGTGATAAAGATGTCTGGGTACATCATAAGCAGCCCAATGAACCCCGTAATGTTGTGCGTCATGCGATGTATGATTGGGAACCGCAATCAGCAAAACCCCATTGTCATTCAGGATTTTATAAAACCTTGTGAGTACTACATCAAGGTCATGAACATGCTCAAGTACATGCCACAAAGTAATAGCATCCAATGAATGTTCAACTGTGTTGGTTAGTGCGGAAGGATCTTCAATCTGGCTTCCGGTAAGATCTTTTGCTCTTTGCCTTGCTGTAGGATCTGGTTCCATGCCAAGGGTGTCCCATCCTGAGGTTTTCATTTCCCTTAAAAAGGCACCCGTACCACATCCATAGTCCAGCATCTTCCCTTTTCTGATGCCGGAGTATTCCTCTACTAGTTTTCTTTTGGAAACAAGGGTGAAGTTTCGAATTAGCTGATAGATCTTGTTGAACATTCCATCATGGCTATCTGTGTGGGATATGTATGCATCAGACTGGTAATAATTGCCAATTTTATCAGCAGCTGGCGGATTTGCAGTAAATAAAAAACCGCAAGACACACACTTTACGAGGGAGAATACCTCTCCTGAAACTGTATGATCCTGAACAGATAAAAATGGAGAGGATTCCAAACTGTTGCAAATCGGACAAGGTATTGCTTTCATCTTGGAATCAGGGTTTGGAATAGGTTGCCGGTGCCGATTTGGGATGGAGTTTTTGCAAGGTTGGTCCCAATGGATCAAAATTGCCCATGAAGAATCGAATTGACAAGAACAGGGCAGAAAGAATAACAATCATGAGAGCAAATTTCTGCCAAGGTTGCCATCCCACGTTGATTTGATCTTCTTCAGCATATTCCTCTGATTCTACAACGCTCTCTGTTTCCGGTTCTTCCTGTTTTACCTCATAGATTTTCTCTTCAGTCGATTCTGTTGTGTTCTTCTGCACCAATTGCTGATAGGCAACCGGAACAAAATAGTGGGTAGAAATGGTTTTAGGCTGAAAGGATATAGCGCCCTCTTCATCCATATGAAAGGAACCAATGCCGAGCCACTCGAGTTTCCGTTCATTCTCCAGATAGCGGCATATCGATTGGCCCAATACCAGCAGCTGATCCTGCATTTCCTGAATGGCATTTCCCGTTTTGGCCACCAGATAATGAAGTTGTCTTTGGGGATCCCGCTCTGCTTGATGATCAAATTGAATGAGAAAAGATGGCGGATCGTACGTCATGTTCTCCGGTTGGTGGAGAGAGGAAGTTCGCTGTCGGCTGATCATTCCCAGTCCGGGTATGAAAACGGAACCACTCAGGAAATAATATTTTGAAAGCAGAAATGACAATTGTTCAAACTGCATATCATTTGTTTGGGGTATTGAAAACATATCTGACACCTCCGATGAAATTAAATCCGAAAGATTCATACTTGTTCCATCGCTGATACCTGACATTGGCAATATTATTCAAATCAACCCATAGTGCCCAGTTTTTAATCAACTTATAATCCACACCAAAACTCAGATCCGCTGCATCTTTTAGCTGAAATGCAGGAAACCCACCACCAACATTGCCATTGGATACGGGTAGCGCCATGGTACCTCTCCACAGATAAGCATTAAAACGTAAGGTTAAGGGATCGATCGGATTCCAGGAAATATTGCTCTTTAATTCCATTGGAAGAATACCGAAAGGATGATCCTGGTCTTTCTGATCTGTAAAGGCATAATACTTCAGGTCTGTTCTGAATTTAAGGGTCTCGTCAAAGACATATTCGAGTCCGCCCGACAACGAAAAAGCGCTTAACAGTGACTCATTCAATACTTTGAACTGTCTCTCTGTGAAACCTGCATTGACAAACAACGGAATATTCCTGAACTGGGTCATTCCCAAACTGAAATTAAACTGCAAACCCTTTTGGTTCACCCAGTCAAGTCCAATATAATAATCTGACTGACGAAATACTTTTATGGAGTCCGGCGCTACAAGGAATGGATTGAGTTTTGATAACTTCTGCAAAGAATTCAACTCAAAGGCGTTGCTCAGACCTGCCTTAAATCGTAACCCTTTGTCGTTCACATTGTATAAAAATTTAAACTGAGGAGCTATTCCAAATTTATTTCCATCAAAAACCGGGGAAACACCTCCCTTGATTTGGAACTTTTCCGTTTTGAAGGAAAGTTGCAAAGGCAATTGCACCAGTGTAGCTGCCCTGTTGGGTGCTGCCGTATCACGCAAGCTGGCATGTGATACATCCAGCTGTGCGTGAAGGAATAAATTATTGGCAAGACTGATGGTCAGTGGCAAATTGAAATTAGCTGAAAATTCATTGGTTTTTCTGCTGCCCAAAAGGTAGTATGCATGAAAACCGGGAGCAAAAGTTGACTGCCCTTCAGTACCTGTAACCTGACGATAAGTGGCCCCCAGGTGTATGGTATTGAAATCCTGTTGTATGTCGTTTCCGGAAAGATTGAAAACGGTATGATCATAACCGTATAGTTTGAAAGATTGACGGTCGTAACCCATGTCAACAGCAAGAGATTGATTCTCACTGTAATTGTTTTTCAGTGAGCCAAACAAACTGGTTTGTGAAATTTTCTGATCGGCGATTTCCCCTTTTGCAGAAAAATGATCCAGTCCTGCTGCATATATAGTCTTGCCTTTTCCTGCTGCATGGGAAAGAGATACAAACGGAGATTGCAAACTGCCAAAACCCAGCTTGGCAAATGATCCGGTGACTGGTGTCTCCAATTGCTGAACCAATGCCAGTGGTTTAACAGTAAACGGACTCAATGAAGTGGTGTACTTGAAGGGCTCGAAGGGATAATTGAAAGCATAAGGAGTTGTATCTTTTGTCGGGACTTTGGCATCAAATTCAATTTTACCAGTTTTAACAATGCTGGGTTTGAAACTGGATGTGATGCTGATCTCTTCTTTCTTGCCTTTCCCTGCCTGAGCCATGGAAGTTGAAAAGGGAGCTGTCATCAGCAACAGGCTGATGAAGAATTGAACTGATCTCAAAGAGTAAACCATTCTAAAATACTTGATCATCAATCTGGTTTTCATATTATGCTCCTCCTTTTTCAGCTGTCTCTACCTGTTGCAAACGTGTCATTGCTTCCTGTTTCAGGGCGGGGATGCTGCAATTTTCCACCACGCTTTTCAGTGTTGCCTTGGCATTAAAATAGTCTTTCTGAACAAAGAAAATTTCACCCAGTAACATATAAGATTTTGTGATCCAGAATTCGTAAGAACCCGATACTTCTATGGATTCAAGTGCATATTTTTCTGCATTGGCAAGGTCTTCATTGCTGAAATAGGCAAAGGCCTTCTGGTATCTTGCTTCTGCACCAAGTGCTGATTTATTCAGTTCTGCTACAGAGGTGAAAATCGAAAGTGCAGGTGCAAAATTGCGTTGTTGTATTGCTGCATATCCCATCACCATGTACGCGAAAGCTTTGTCATCATTCGTGGAGGATTCATTTTCCAGCAACGCTTTGGCTGCATCATTTCCCTGTTCCCATAATTTCAGATAAAAATAACACCTGACCTCCCCTCTTCTGGATTCCAAAAGAACATCCGGTTTAGAGGTGGTAGCGGACAACTGTTTGAATGACTGAAGGGCAGACGCAAAATCCTTCAATTCAAAAAAGTAGATTCTGCCCGACTGCCGCAATGCCTTTTCCTGATATTTGCTAACCCCTTTGGCAGCAAGCTGGTCATATACTTTTGCAGTGGAGGCCCAATCTTTATCTTTCTGCATCAGCTCCGCCTTGTAGTTGAGCACTTCAGCGATGAACAAGCCATCCGGGAATGAATTGATGTAGGAATCCAACGCCGACAATGATTGTCGAGTATTGCCATCGGCATATGTTTTCTGTACAAATTGAAAACTCAGTGAATCTTTCTGCAATGCACCCAATGACATACCCGAGGTTTGCAGGAATTTCTCATATTCATCGATTCTGCCTGATTCTACATACAAACTTCTTGCAGATTCAAGTGCTTCCGATGCCTGACCAGATGCCGGATATTCTTTTAATAATCTCCTGAATTGCTCAGCTGATTCGTCAGGCTTATCCAGATTATAATATGCGATGCCCAATTTGAGCAGGGATTCCGGTATCAATTCATCATCCTCGCCTACCAATGATGGTATACGTTTCAAATAAGGAATGGCCTGATCGTATTGTTCTTCTGACATATAGGTATCGGCAAGCTCTGCAGTGATCAATGGCAGATAAGCTGAAGAGGCAAATTTCTTTTCTGCGGCACGAAGCAGATTGATTTTTCCAGACGGGGATTTGATTCCTTCAATGATGGCAAGCTGGAAACTGGCATAGTCCGTGCCAAATCCATCTGCATTGAACACCTGCGCATACAGTGATTTTGCTTTTTCTATCTGTTTTTCCATGAAAGCGCAATCAGCTGCCCTTAGCATGGCCTCACGCTTTACGTCTATGGCAGCAGTAGAAGTTTTGCCATAGATTTTTTCAAACCAGGGCAACGCTTTAGTATACTCTTCTTGTTCAAAATATGAATACCCCAGATTATACCAGGCGTTTTCAATATTGGATTCGTCCATCCCTTTACTTGGAATTTTTATGTAGTCCAGGAGATGATTGATGCAGGAGAGATAATCTGATCTTCTGTAGGCCAATTCTCCTCTCCAAAACAAAGAAGCCGCATAAAAGGGAGATGATTTGTATCTGATCATTTGGGAGAACAATTGATCGGCCTGATCATATTGAAGATCGATGACCAGTTCTATAGCCCTTCCATAATAGATCCTGGGTGCAACATTCATGATGCTGGCAGAAGATGCACCAATATTCTCCAGCAGTACAATCGCCTGCCGATAATTATTGGTTTTGGCATAATGCGCCAGCAGGATCTCTTTGCACTCTTTTATATAGATAGAAGATGATTCTTCCTTCAAAAACTTGGTTAGCCCCTGAAGTCCCTGGTCTTCAAATCCCAATTCCATGGAAAGCTTGGCAAATTGAAACCTTGCCATGCTCGTTTGTTCTTTCCCAAGTTTACCATCAAGCACATATTGAAAAGCATTTCTAGCACTGGACTTATCATTGATCTGCAGATATGACTGTCCCAGCAGGTACATAGACTCTAACGAAACCTTGTCAGACCCGGCCGACAAAGGTTTGAGCTGCTCAATGGCTTTGGAATATTTTTTCTGATGATAATATCCTGCGCCCAATTCAAATCGTTGTGTTGGATTAAGGGCAATACCTGCGGCTAATACTTTTTCATACAAGGCAACTGCCTTGCTATGATCACCCTTGTTGGAATAAATAGAAGCCAGCAGTTGCTGCATCTCCCTGAGATGAATGCCATCCCCTGCAGTCAGATATGCTTCTCCATATTGTATTGCTTTTTCGATTTTTCCTGTTTCATGAGCAATGAATGCCTGATAGAAGGGAACAGCCTTTTTGTAATAGGGATGATCTTCGATCTCCCTGAACCAACCGGATGCATCATTATATCTTTTCTCAGAAAAATCAACAAATCCCAGATAATACTGAACATCAGCTTTGTAAACCGACTGCTCGAGCTGGATAATGCTGCGAAAAAAAGGTCTGGCATTGTCAAATTTCTTCAGTGAGAAATAGCTGACTCCTTTCTCATACTGAACCCTCTCATTTTCCTCGTTGTCCAAATAAAGGGGGTCTGTTTTCTCCAAATTAGCAATTGCATCATCGTACATCGACAATCCAAAATAATAATGTCCGAGATGATACGCAAGTTTCACGGCCACCGATTTCTCTTCAGTGGTTTCCATCAAAACACGGGCATTTTTAACCGAGTAGGTTTCTCTGGCATTGATACCAGACACCAGCATCATCAATTGCAGTTCCGACTTATCTGACTCATTCAGCTGGCCACTTGCATTGAATTGATGGAAATAGGATTGTATATGTGCATTGGCTGCTGAAAACTGTGACGCTTTGAATAGATCTCTTGCTTTAGAAATGAACAAAGTCTTGGAGGTCATACCATCCGTTGCCTGTCCAAATACGAAAGAAACATTGAGCAGGCAGATCAGGGTGAATTTCGACAGGATTTTACAGGGAATTGAATTCATGCTGCTGTAAATGATTTTCTTCTTCAAAAATAACCTTTAAATCAGGAGATTCCATCAATATCTTAACTTTGCAAAACAATATTAACGAAGCTTTATCCGCAAAATTCCGAAAGATGAAAAAACTAATGAGCATTCATTACAGTGCACTTGCCTTTAACATTGCCATGTTGTTACTCAGAGTTGCCATGGGAGCACTGATGATGTCTCATGGTTATGCCAAGCTTACAGGATTCTCCTCGCGGAAAACGGACTTTTATAACTTTTTCGGACTCGGATCAACGGCTTCTCTGTCACTTGCCGTTTTTGCAGAGTTTTTCTGTGCACTTTTCATCATCATCGGCCTGTTTACAAGAGCAGTTGCCATCCCACTCATCATCATCATGTCGGTTGCCCTCTTTCAGGTTCATAGCATGGATTTCTTTGATACAGGTGAAAAAGCTGCTCTGTTTTTATCAGGATTTTCTGTTCTGTTGTTGTGCGGCCCCGGTAAGGTGAGTGTAGATGGAATTGCAAGCAAATAAGATATCCCCTAAACCTGTGAAACGTAAATGAACAATCAAGAAAATATTCATGCCACGCTGATTACCATAGGAGATGAACTCCTCATTGGTCAGACAATAGATACCAATAGTGCATGGATGGCCACCGAGCTGAATAATATAGGCGTTACTGTTAAAAGAAGAGTCGCAGTGGGTGATGCATGGCAGGAGATCTGGTCAGCGCTGGAAGAAGAATCACAAACTGCACAATTGATACTCATTACTGGCGGACTCGGACCTACTTCCGACGATATCACCAAGCCTCTATTGTGTGAATTTTTTGGTGGCAAAATGGTGGTTGATGAAGCCGCAAGAGAAAATGTAATTGAGATTTTCACCAAAAAACTGAATCGCCCTCTATTGGATAGAAATCTGAAACAGGCAGAGGTGCCCAACAATTGCAGGGTCATTCAAAATAGTAGAGGAACAGCACCTGGTATGTGGTTTGAGAAAAATGGTGTCATTTTTGTGAGCATGCCCGGGGTTCCTAATGAAATGAAAGGCATGATGACACTGGATGTCATTCCCGCCATCAAAGAAAGGTTCATCTTAAAACCTGTTCAGCACAGAACGTTATTGACGGCCGGCATCGGAGAATCCTTTTTGGCTGAAAAATTGATCGGATTTGAATCAGAACTGCCATCCTCCATTAAAATGGCGTATCTGCCAAACTATGGTATGGTAAGAATTAGACTGAGTAGCCAAACCGACAATGCACCTGTTGACGAGCAGTTTGAAAAACTAAAGCTGCTTGTCAGTGAATATTTGGTTGTAGACAAGGATCTCACCATTCAGGGTACTATTGCAGAAAAACTACTGAACAGAAAACAGACCTTATCTGTGGCTGAAAGCTGCACCGGAGGATATATTTCCCATCTGCTGACCAGCATACCCGGTAGCAGCGGTTTTTTTCTGGGATCTGTGATCGCCTATGACAATGAGGTGAAGAAAAAATTACTGGGGGTAGACCAGGAATCATTAGACAATCATGGTGCTGTCAGTATGGAAACCGTAATCAAGATGGCTATTGGTGTCAGAGAAAGAACAGGTTCTGATTTTTCATTGGCAACATCAGGAATCATGGGTCCGGGTGGTGGCACTGAAACAAAACCGGTAGGTACAGTTTATGTCGCCTGCTCAACACCAACATCAACAGCATCGATTGCCTTTCATTTTCGGTTCGATCGAAAAAGAAATATTGAATTGACAGCTGCACATGCACTCGACTTTTTGAGGAAAAATATGGGATAAGTTGGCTCCCAAAACACACAAAGCATCCCCTAAAACATCTATTTTTACACCAAATTGAGAGGAAGATAGTTCATGTCGATTGTCAACATCATAATGCCCAAACTTGGCGAAAGCATCATGGAAGCAACCGTGCTGCGCTGGCACAAGAAAGTGGGTGATGTGGTCAAGATCGATGACACACTTCTGGATATTGCCACAGACAAAGTAGACAGCGAGGTCCCTTCCACAGCAGAGGGTGTTCTGGAAGAAATACTCTGCAAGGAAAACGACGTCATTTCCATCGGATCCGTTATCGCCAGGGTGAAAACCATGTCATCTGAAGCGGAACCTGTTAAAACCGAACCTCCTGTATCTGCCCCTTCAGCTGCAATGCCGTTGCCTTCTGGAAACGGACATCATCAAACTGACAATGGAGCTGAAATTGCTGTTCCTTATCAGCCTGTTTCAGCAATTGTTAAACCAAAACAGGAGGGCGCGCGATTCTACTCCCCTCTTGTTATGAACATTGCCAGCAGAGAAGGTATCGGACTGGCAGAGTTGGAAAAAATAGCCGGCAGTGGCAATGATGGCCGTGTTTCCAAAAAAGACATCCTTGATTATATCGATAGAAAGCGTGGACAGGCACAACAATCTACTTATCAGCACACGGTAAGTTCAGCTGGATATCAAAACCAGCCAGTAGAACAAAGCAGAACAGAACTTCCAGAAAAAAATATCAATCAACCTTCCCCTCAATTCCAACAGCCCTTGGGCAATGTAGAGGTTATTGAAATGGACAGGATGCGCAGACTGATCGCAGATCACATGCGGAAAAGCCTTGACACAAGTGCCCATGTAACCAGCTTTGCAGAAGCTGACGTTACCAATCTGGTCAAATGGAGAGAAAAGGTCAAAAATGAATTTGAAAAAAGAGAAGGAGAAAAGATAACCTTCACCCCCATTTTCATTGAAGCCATTGCCAAATGCATCAGGAAATATCCCATGCTCAACTCCAGTGTTGAGGGTGATAAGATCTTACTGAAAAAAGATGTGAACATCGGAATGGCAACCGCACTTCCAAATGGTAATCTTATCGTACCGGTGATCCGGTATGCCGATCAGTTGAGCATCATCGGCATCACCAAACATGTAAATCGTTTGGCCAACCAGGCCAGGAAGGGACAACTGAGCCCATCGGATATTCAGGAGGGTACGTTCACCTTCACCAACGTTGGCACTTTCGGTAGCCTGATGGGCACTCCCATCATCAATCAGCCACAGGTGGCCATTCTGGCAACGGGAGCCATCAAGAAAAAACCAGTTGTGGTGGAAACAGAAAAAGGAGACAGCATTGTGATCAGACATATGATGTTTGTCTCTATTTCATATGACCACAGGATCATAGATGGCGGAATGGGTTCCCTGTTTCTGTCTGCCTTTGTAAATGAATTGGAATCTTTTGACACCAACCGTACAATCTAGTGCAGGACCCTGTATTTCTGGTAACGCCCCCATTTACACAACTGAATACTCCCTATCCTGCAACCGCTTATTTAAAAGGGTTTCTCAACACCAAAAATATTGATTCGGTACAAGCCGATCTTGGTATAGAAACCATTATCCAACTGTTCTGCAGAAAAGGGCTGGAGGATCTTTTCAATCATATAAATGCCAAAAATCCTGTACTGTCGGACAATGCGAGAAGAATTCTCACTTTAAAAGATGAATACCTGCTAACGATCAATCATGTAATATCCTTTTTACAAGGAAAATCGCCAACACTGGCCTATACCATCAGCAAAAGAAAATTTCTTCCCGAAGCATCCCGTTTTTCCAATACAGAACACCTCGAATGGGCATTCGGCAACATGGGCATGAATGATCATTCAAAATTTCTCTGCACCATGTATCTGGAAGACCTTTCCGATCTGATACAGGAGACAACGGATGAACATTTTGGGTTCAGCAGGTATGCGGAAAAACTGGGCAGAAGTGCAAACAGCTTTGATGAGCTGTATGGATCACTGAAAAAAGATAAAACTTATGTGGACGCAATCTATCTGGAATTATTGGAGGACCATATCAACAGGATTCATCCAACCCTTGTAGCTTTTTCAGTTCCTTTTCCTGGAAATCTATATGCTGCTTTTCGATGTGCTCAATGGCTTAAGCAACATCACCCCGAGATAAAGGTTGCGATGGGAGGAGGATTCCCAAATACTGAACTGCGATCCCTTACAGACATCAGGGTATTTGAATTTTTTGATTTCATCACCCTTGATGACGGCGAAGCACCGATAGAGAAATTACTGGATCACCTGAATGGAAAATGTTTTGCATCCGAATTAAAAAGAACTTTTCTACTGCAAGAAAATAAAGTAACCTATATCAATAATGCAAGTTGCCGGGACTATAAACAATCCGAAACAGGTACTCCGGATTACAGCGGTTTGCCTTTGCAGGATTATATCTCAGCAGTGGAAATAGCAAATCCCATGCACAGGTTGTGGAGTGACGGAAGGTGGAACAAGCTAACCATGGCCCATGGCTGTTATTGGGGGAAATGCACATTTTGCGACATCAGCCTTGATTACATCAAGGTATATGAGCCTGTTGCTGCCAGTCTGATCTGCGACAGGATGGAACAACTGATCGAAGCAACCGGACAAAATGGTTTTCATTTTGTTGATGAAGCAGCACCTCCTTCCCTGATGAAAGCGCTGGCAATAGAGATCATCAAAAGAAACCTGGTGGTAAGCTGGTGGACCAATATCCGTTTTGAAAAAAACTTTACCAGAGACCTATGCTTTTTGCTCAGGGCTTCGGGATGTATTGCAGTAAGTGGTGGACTGGAGGTGGCATCAGACAGGTTGCTGGGACTAATCGATAAGGGAATAACTGTTGCCCAGGTGGCCAAGGTGAATCAACATTTTACAGAAGCCGGCATAATGGTTCATGCCTACCTCATGTATGGATTCCCAACACAAACCGATCAGGAAACCATTGACTCGCTCGAGATGGTCAGACAACTCTTCAAGACAGGAGTATTGCAATCAGCTTTCTGGCATCAGTTCACCATGACTGCGCATAGTCCGGTTGGACTTGATCCCGAAAAATTCAACGTAAAAAACAAATCTTCTATAGGCAGCTTTGCAAACAATGATCGGGAACATGAAGATCCCACCGGTGCTGATCATGAGAAATACAGCTTTGGTTTAAAAAAGTCACTCTTCAACTACATGCAACAAAACTGCCTGGATGATTCTTTGCAAAAATGGTTTGAATTCAAGATCCCTCAAACCAAAATAGCCAAAGATCATATAGAAAAGATCATTTCAGAACAAGAATGGCTGCCCTTCCGGCCCGAAAGCAAGGTTATCTGGCTGGGCAAAATAATGGAGGCAAAGAACTTCACCCAATCGAAAAAAGGACAGCAAAGAGAGATGACTTCCATCAGCTTTGTGAACAAAACAGCCATACTCAGCATTGATCTTCCTGTTCAACATGCGGATTGGCTATTGACAGCGCTGAAAAAACTCAGCAATTCCGGCACAATGATGTCTATGCAAGAATTAAAGACCGATTATGAAAACAGCGGTCTTGAAGACTTTGAATTATTCATCGACAATAAACCTGTGAGCAACCTTTATAAGGTTGGTCTTCTTAGGATTTGATGCGATCAATTGAGGCTGGACTCGAGACCCCAACTCCTTCCTTTGTCAATTGCAGGCACCCCTTCCATTAACCAAACCGAAGGCTTCTCTCCTTTCAACAACCAGTCGAAAAATTGCTGCTCCCTTATTTGTATATCCTTGCGGTTCTTTCGTTCTATCAGGTTGTGTGCTTCACCATTATAATTCAAGAGCCATACTTTTTTGTTCAACCTTCGCATGGCAGTAAACATTTCAATACCCTGATACCAGGGAACGGCACCATCATTGTCGTTCGACATGACCACCAAAGGAGTTTTCACTTTTGGCAAATGAAACAAAGGTGAATTTTCTATATACAACTGAGGCTTTTGCCAGAGAGTTGCTCCGATGCGACTCTGAGATTTTTCATACTGGAATTGCCTGTTCATGCCACTCTCCCAGCGAATACCACCGTATGCACTCGTCATGTTAGCTACAGGTGCTCCTGCCCATGCGGCAGCAAACAATGGAGTTCTGGTAATGATATGTGCTACCTGATATCCTCCCCAGCTTTGTCCTTGTATGCCCATCTTGGTGCTGTCAACCCAACCTTTTTTCACCAGAGATCTCGCACCACTCACAACATAGTCAAAAGCTGCTCTTCCGGGATATCCATCTTTATAATGAATATCTGGAGCAAGTACAATATAACCGCGACTCACAAAGAAAGGTATGTTGAGTCTACTGGGGGTTGGAGAAGGTGCCTGATAATTGTATAAACCATCAGACAATGTTTCATAGAAATACGCGATCATCGGATACTTTTTACCGGGAACAAATCCTTCCGGCTTGTATACAATACCTGTAGCGGTTTTCCCATCATAGGCTTTCCAGGTATAGAGTTCAGCAGTCATCCAGTTGTAAGATGATTGCTGGGGATTGATAGCGCTTAATTTTTTGTCTGTTCTAAGATCTGGAGAAAAATGCACATCGGGAGATTTGGAAAAAGTTTCCTTCGTATAGATATAATTATCTGATGATCTGGCTTTGAGTATGAGACCCAAAGCGAAGGGACCGGATTGTAATTCAACAGGAGCATTGCCACAGCAGATCTTCAAACTGGACAGTCCTGCATTTTTATTTTTTTCATTGAAAGTTTTCAAAACAATCGTTTGCTCTGAAGTAAGATATTTTTCTTCGGGGTCAAGATTGACATATCGATAAGACAATGCATTTTTTCTACCCAAACCGGATGTGATATTCAAGGGTGATTTCTTACCGGCAGGATCAAGTCGCCATATATCATAGCGGTCATATACATATACAAATGAATCTTGTTGATGCCATCTCATGATACCGTAGGGTGTGGGCTCTGAAGGCATATCGTATTCTTCATCGTATAATTTATGGGGGATTGATTTGCTGATATTGGCAGTGATACCATTGCTATATGTAAAATAGTTTTTTTGAACCATGTCGTACCAAATTACATAGTTGCCATCTGGAGACATTTGCGGCATTCCGTTCAGATCGGAAATTATTTTTTTCTTATCACCTGAAACCGGATCAATCAAATAGATTGATTTCTTTGTTCCACCCTCCCACTGCATAGCAATACGATTCCCTTTATCGGTTACTCCAATGATGAGGTTTCCATCACCCTCTTTTGAAGTAACAATGGATGGAACATCCGTATCGCCTAGCTGAACAAAAGACTTGCTATACAGATCAACAGATGATAGGTAAGATCGTCTGTTTTCCTGATCAACGGTTTTCAGTTGATAGGACTGAAGATAATCGTCGTTATAGTGCCAGATATCAAGTTTCACAAGGTCCATATCGATCAAAGAAGTATCTCTGATAGGCTTGATGGGTGCGGTACCGAAAAATATTTTTTTCCCAGAACGACTAAAATTGGGTGAAGAATTTTCACTGACGGTCCAATTGGCCTTCATCCCTCTTGTAAACTTATCTGCCAGCACAGTAGCCTCTTTGTCACCATTTCTCCAGTACCAGAGTTTATAAAACTTTTGAAGTGACTTGAAGGCACTATCTCTTTCAGCAAGAAAGGCGATCTGATAACCATTGTCATCGATCGCAAAATTTTTAAAATCATTACCGCCTTTCAACAATGTGTCAGTCCTGTCTTCTGCAGAGCGCCAGATGGAAACTGAAGGTTTGATGGATTTATCTGACTTGCTGCCGGATGTTTCCAGCAAAAGAATTTTGGCATTATCACTCCAGTAAAATTCATTCACCAGTGGGAATGACAATTTCTTGGTAGAGCCCAATTGGTATACCAGGAGTTCTGTTCCTTCCTGAACGGGGCCAGCAGCATTTTCATCGCCATCAGCATCAAACTCAAAGTCTTCATCATCCTGTTCGGTTTTGCCGCTTAGTTTTCTTTTTTGTTTTTTATCGGGGACTTGTTCAATGATCAGAGGGATATTCTTTTTCACTGTATCTTTTGAAACAACAACAGTATCCTTTGATGGTGGTTTCCGTGTTGTATCAGCAGGCTTTTTCAGCATGTGAACAGCAAGGAAACCGGCAGATTTCTCCGGCATTTTAAAGGCGGATATATTTGCGATTTTTTCTACTGTTTGAGTTAAAAGATCATAAATAGCGAGTGAATCCTTGGGCATGTCTTCAGGCTTTTTCTTTTTGATCCTGGCATTTCTAACATCAGCATACGGAGGTTTTATTTTGAATACAAGATACCTTCCATCGTATGAGAAATTTGACCCATAACCTCTCGGAAAAGATTGCTGAAAAGACGAATCTGTTTTTTGGATGATCAGATTGCCATCACCCTCTTGTACATCAATCACATAGGCAATCCATTCACCTGATGCATTTATTTTTCTTTCCCCAATAGACTGCCAGCCATCATAGACGCTGTGATCCAATGGTTTTTTCTGTGAAAACAAATTCAGAGAGATACCTAACAGAAAGAGCAATACTACTATATTCCTTGTCATGTGAGAATTTTAGGCATGAAGAATTTATCTCTTCAAATATACTCATTCTTGTCTATGTCTCTGTTTTGACATGACCTCGCCATGAACGCCAGGTTTGGATCAACACAGTGAGGATGATCAGGGCAAGTCCGATGTAAAATGAAAAACCCAGCAAGGTGTGCTCTTTATAGATTAGAAATGCCAACGCAATACCGTAAACCGGTTCAAGGTTATAGCTGAGATTTACGGTGAATGGAGATATTTTTTGAAGAGAACGAATAGAAAGGTTAAAGGCAAGAACTGTGCAAAACAAACTCATCACGAGCAACCAAAACAAGTCCGATCCTGATGGGATGATGCGTCCGACAGGTATCCAGTAAAAGTAGATCGGTAAAAAGAATGTCAAGGTCAACCACCCACCCCCCAGTTCATAAAATGTGATTGTTTCCGGATCACATCTGCCAACCAGCTTCTTGTTAAAAATGGTAAAGCTTGCTGCAAGCAGAGACGAAATAATCCCAAAAATAATGCCTGTTCGGTATTGATTTCCAAAGTGAAAGATCAGATAGACTCCTATCATCACAATAAAGCCCAACAGCATTTCAACAAAATCAAACTTGCGTTTTAGGATAAAAGGCTCCAGCAAGGATGAAAAAAATCCCATGGCAGAGAAGCATACCAAACCAACTGAAATATTTGCATATTTGATGCTGCCATAAAAAAATACCCAGTGCAAGGCAATGATGAATCCGATACCGATGAGTCTAAACTTGGTTTTCCTGTCGGGATGCACCAGCTTTCTGGTAAACATAGCAATGACCAAAAGGATTATGGCAGCAAAGAACATCCTGTACCAAACCAGTAATGCTTCATTAATGGTAATCAGTCTGCCAAAAACACCTGTAAATCCTGCTAAAAAAATGGCGATGTGTAACTGAAGAAAAGCCTTTTTCATATGAAGGATGACAAGGTTTTCATTTTCTTATCCGCTTTATATAGTCGCCTATCAAATATTGCCATTGCATGGAAACAACACCAACGATCCCCTCTCTGATGATGCCTTTTGTCATTTTAGAGGCTCCATGTTCTCTGTCGCGAAAAACAATCGGCACCTCTTTGATGATAAATCCAAGACGCCACGCAGCAAATTTCATTTCTATCTGGAACGCATAACCAATGAAGCGAATATTGGACAAATTCATGGCCGATAAGACTTTACTGGTATAACAAATGAATCCGGCAGTGGGATCATTAACCGGCATCCAGGTAAAGAGCTTGCTGTACAAGGCACCACCCTTTGAGATTAACTTTCTGCTGAAAGGCCAGTTCTCAATCTCTCCTCCTTTTACATAACGAGAGCCAATGGCCAGATCTGCTCCCCCTGTTGTGCAGGCTGCATACAGCCGCTCCAAATCTTCAGGATTGTGAGAGAAATCGGCATCCATTTCAAAAATATGAGTGTAACCTCTTTCAAGCGCCCATTCAAAACCCAAGATGTAGGCAGTTCCCAATCCGAGTTTTCCGGAACGTTCAACTAGAAAAAGATCCTGCTGGTGTCTCAACTGTAAATCTTTTACAATAGCTGCTGTTCCGTCAGGTGAATTATCATCGATAATCAGGATATGATAATCCTTGTTCAATCCCAGAATAGCCGAGATGATGTTGGAAACATTTTCTTTTTCCTTATAAGTTGGTATGATGACCAGCTTTTTCAGTCTAATTATTTTTATTCTTGAGCATGGACCGGTTGAATATCTCGGTGAGTTTCATTTTTGTGTGCAAAGCGAATTCACTTTTCATGATCCAGTCATAGTAAGAAGGTTCAACACGCAATACTTCTTCAACCTGTCTACCTTTGTGTTTCCCAAAATTGAAAACGATTTTTCCGTTTTCCATCACCATTCTTCTGGCAAAATCCACTATCTCATCCTCACCAATCACTTTTAAAACGGAATCAATAGAATTGCCGAGTTGTGGATATTGATTGACCTGCGATTGAAAAACCTCCCAGGTTGCATTGACATCTGTTTCTGCACTATGGGCATTCTCAAGTTCTTTTGCACAATAGAACCTATAAGCAGCAGAAAGATTCCTGGGTTCCATTAAATGATAGATCTTTTGAACATCCAGGAGTTTTTTACCTTCAATTGAAAATTCAATTCCGGTCCTTAGAAATTCCTCAACAAGCAATGGCCAGTCAAATTTGTTTGAATTGTATCCTCCCAGATCAGCCCCTTCCAGAAATTGTTTTACTTCATTGGCGACCTGTCGGAAGGTGGGTGCATCCTTTACCATTTCATCAGTTATACCATGTATGGCGGATACTTCCTCAGGAATATGCCTTTCCGGGTTGATCAATTTGCGTTTGACTGTACGCTGCCCATCAACATTCACTTTGAGCAGGGCTATTTCCACTACCCTGTCTACTGCCAAATTTAGTCCTGTAGTCTCAAGATCAAGAAAAACAATAGGCCTCTGGAGAAGGATATTCATATTAAAATTTATCTGCACAAGATAAGATGAAATTAACTTGTTTAATGCGAAAATCAACTGCTATGAAAGAGAAAACAAGCCAAAAAACGAAGTTAAAAACAGCTAAAAAGGGAAAAAAAGAGTAGTTCACATACTAAAACAGTTAAAAATGAGTTTTATATTTGCATAACAACACTATTCTAATGAAAAAAATCATATTTCCTCTTCTTTTGATTTTGGCGGTAATTACCATTTCTTCCTGTACTACTTACCGAGGAAACGCCGGAGGCGGATGTCAGATGAATCGAAATCTTGTAGGTTACAAATAGAACTTTACACATAAAACATAATAAAAAAAGCGACTTGAGAAAGTCGCTTTTTTTGTGGAGCTGGTGGGATTCGAACCCACGTCCAAACATATCCTTCAAAAGCTTTCTACATGCTTATTTTGGAATTTATTGTCGGGAAACTGCAGGAGCCAAACGAACCAACATTTTCCGTAGCTGTATGGTCTTAGTCAACCGGCACAGCCTGAGGTTGAAGCAGCCTTGTTTTTTTTGATTCAGCGGAGTGACTTGGCAAAGGCAGGCCCGTCAGTCGGCTATAATGGGTGCGCTAATCACTGATTAGGCAGCCATGGCGTAAGTATTCTCGCCATTTATGGGTTTCGCATTCAGATTAAAGTGCTAAACATACGCAACGCACTGCATGCTTACTTTCAAAGATCTACGCTGTCAATACCGGTCAGCCCCGATTATTTGTGCCCAGAACAGGAATCGAACCTGCACTACCTTGCGATAACCAGATTTTGAGTCTAGCGCGTCTACCAGTTCCGCCATCTGGGCATGACTTGCAAAATTAGCCCATTTAAGGAATATTTACAAAAAAAACGATAGCAGAATAACAAGTTATATAGTAAGATCAAGGCGCCTCCCCAGGTGCCGGAATTTCCTCTGGGGGTGTTTCGAAAGGATTTTCTTCTGGAATAAAATCAGGATCTTCTATAGGCATCAGTGGATCATTTGGTTCATGTAAAGGCGCAATCTCAGGAATTGTTTTGGGAGTTATTTCTGGAGTCACATCTGGGAAAAAAGGCTTTTTCTTCTGCATAAAATTTTATACGAAACACTGCATTAATGCGGTCATTTGCAATAACCATCATCACCCCTATTGATGACATGCCAACTGTGTGAACTGACATTCATCATATTTTTTTTATATGACATTCAAATAAAATGGGCCATATCAAAAGATATGGCCCATCGTTGTATTCTGATAGCAGCTTTTTTATTCCCGCATCATTTTCCCAGTAACAACTTTTCCATTGAAACGGAAAACATATAGCATACTACCCTTCCATCCTGCAGGAACTTTATAGTCGTGTGTAGTCACCACTCCCGCTGCGAGTTTCTGCTCGAACACAGTTCCCAGCAATTGTCCGGTTGCAGTATAAACAGACAGACTTCCTTTTCCATTTTCAGGAACCATCACCCTAAAGGTGATCATATCCCTAAAAGGATTAGGATAAGCATTGATGTGTGGTTTTGCTACGACTGCCTCCTGTGAAACGAAGCCATGGTTGATTGTTGATGTCAACACACTGATTGGTGCACAGTATACTACCGTATCGGAATACCAGCCAACCCTGCATCCGTCGAATGCATTGTTGATCAAATCCACTGCTCCACTTACATCACTATAGCCTATACCGGATGGCAAAATACCTGCCAATGCATTATTGGCCATTGCTAAAATGTCATTGACAGTATTTTGCGTACCCAATGAAGTGATTATCTTTTGACTGAATTTATAGGAATGATAAGCACAATCCTTGAGAGAATCTGTTCCGCAAGACAACTTATCTTGTGTAATCAGAAATTTATCCCCCAACAATTCAAAATCAGCCAATCCCTCATTTATCCGCATGTTCAAAGCCAAAGTAAGCGTTTGGGCTAACAAGCCATTAAAAATTTTGCCGTTTTTAAGCATGCTGGATGGCAATGTGGATGGAGTTCTGTTGCCACTATAATTCAATGCAGCTGAAGGTCCGCCACCAGGAAGGATTTTGATCACTGTATCTGCAGCACTATAAGCAACAGTGAAGGTTTTATTTGCAGAGACTTTGCCAAGAACGATTGGTCCGGAAAGCAAAGCCTGCTGTATCAAACCTTTTGTAGTCAACTTGTTTCCAAGATAACAGGATAAGCCCCCCTTGTTTCCATAATAGCCCTGCGTATACGTGCAGAATCCTGATTCACACAATTTAACAGTTATCATTGCTGTATCCTTAGCCTGACAGCCATTTTTGCTGGTATAGACATACTGGACTTTGATTACACCAGGAGCCGCCCATTCAAAATAGTCGCCGTCTACTCCGGTGCCGGTCCATACGCCACCTTCAAGTGATGCTCTCAGTTTGATCCTGTCTCCTGCACAAATAGTTGTGTCAAAGACTTCCACAAACAATGAATCAGGCTGACCAATTGCAAACGAGTCTTTCAAAACACATCCATTTGCATCCGTGACCACCACGCTATATTGACCTGCTTTGAGTTCGCTCAAATCCTGGGTCTTTGCGCCATTCGACCATTCGTAAACATAGGAAACCGTTCCGCCAAGCACAGTAAGATCAATAGACCCTGTAGAATCACCATAACAGTTCACATCTGTAACCTTACCCATCGACATGATGGTTGAATCAGGCTCAGTGATGGTAATCGCAGTATCCTTGGTGCATCCATTGGCATCCTTCACAGTGAATGTATAGCTTCCTGCTATTAAACCATTGAAAACACCACTGGAATCAAATCCAGAGCCCTTGCTGTAAGTATACCCAGGCGTGCCCCCGACACCAGATATGGCAACTGATCCGGTGTTTCCACCTTTACAGGACACATTGGTAGAT
>JBKCOY010000065.1:0-15287 GCA_046309555.1 Chitinophagia bacterium | reverse complement strand
GATCACCCGATAACCATCTTCCGGGGTCTCTTTTAAAGAGGCCCCGTTTTGTAGGCTGTTGTACAGATTGGCATAATACCCTGCATACGATCCCTGCAGAGTAGGATATGGCTCTCTGATGATCTTTCCATTGACCTCCGTATGCAGGAGTCCGTATAATAAAGGATCGTCATTGCCCCAATCCTCACCCACTGGTAGTTGACCTGCTTTGAGCAAATCCTCTTGTGGATCATCGCCATATTTGATGAAAGAGCCCTTGGTGCCATGAAGCATATACCGGGGTCCCATTTCCCTGACCAGCATGCTCGAATGCAAGGTCACAATCAGGTTTTCATAGAATAGCTTCACATCAAAATAGTCATCCACTTTTGAATATGACTTCATGCTGCGGATATCGGCACTGATGAATTGAGGTTGTCCGAACAATACAAGCGACTGATCAATCAAATGCGGGCCAAGATCATAAAAGATGCCGCTGCCGGGCAAGGGTTCCTCTCTCCACAATCCGTAAGTACGGGGATCTGGCCGATATCGGTCGTAATGCGCGAAGAACTCCCTCGGCTCACCAATCATCCCATCCTCAATGATCTTCTTCATGGTGAGAAAATGACCCACATAGCGCCTGTTCTGATAAACACTGCAGACCTTTCCGGTTTCTTTGGATATACTAATCAGTTCAAGCGCCTCTTCGCTGGTATTGGTAAAGGGCTTCTCCACCACCACATGCTTACCTGCCAGTAAGGCAGCTTTGGCATAAGGGAAGTGGGTGGTATTGGGACTGCAAATAACCACCAATTCAATAGCAGGATCTGCCAGCACTTCATCTATCGACTTGACCAGCTTTACATTGGGAAATTTGGAAAGGCAGCTATCACCATTCCTTTCCAGGATCATGTCTATGGAATATCCTCCATGCGTCTGCAAAAAAGGCAAATGAAAGGTTCTGGCGGAGATGCCATAACTGATGACGGCAGTGGAGATGGGGGTTGGGAGATGGGAGTTGGGAGATGGGAATTGGGAGATGGGAGTTGGGATATGTGGGGTTGGGGGGGGCATATGTGAAGTTAAAAATATTTAATTCAATTCCCATCTCCCAATTCCCATCTCCTAATTCCTAACCATTTATCTTCGCAAAAATTTTCAACATGGAATTGAAGCCCCAAATATTAGCTGCCTGGGAAAATCGTGAACTCCTGAAAGAGCAGTCCTATGCTGATGCCGTCAGAAATGTGATAGAGGAGGTTGACAAAGGCCGCCTGCGTGTTGCAGAAAAAGTGGGTGACGACTGGCAAGTGAATGAATGGGTGAAACAAGCCATCCTCATGTATTTCGGGATCCAGCAAATGCAAACCTGGGAACTGGCACCTTTTGAGTTCTATGATAAAATGCTCCTCAAGAAAGATTATAAATCACTGGGGGTTCGTGCTGTGCCTCATGCTGTTGCCCGCTATGGCGCCTACCTCGCAAAGAATGTGGTGTTGATGCCTTCCTATGTCAACATCGGTGCCTACGTGGACGAAGGTACGATGGTGGATACCTGGGCTACTGTGGGCAGCTGCGCACAGATCGGCAAGGGCGTTCACCTCAGCGGTGGTGTGGGCATCGGCGGTGTATTGGAACCCCTGCAGGCCACTCCAGTGATCATTGAAGACGGATGCTTTGTCGGTAGTCGCTGTATCGTAGTAGAAGGGGTGATCGTGGAGAAAGAAGCGGTATTGGGTGCAAATGTTGTGCTGACCAAATCAACCAAGATCATTGATGTAAGCGGACCAGAACCGATTGAATACAAGGGCAGGGTACCAGCGCGTTCAGTAGTGATCCCTGGTTCTTATGCCAAGCAATTTCCTGCAGGAGAATATCAGGTGGGTTGCGCACTCATCATCGGTCAGCGTAAAGCCAGTACCGATCTCAAAACGAGTCTCAATGATGCGTTGCGCGATTTCAATGTTTCGATCTGATCTTATTGAAAATAGACTTTCGTTTCGATGCCATTCAACTGAATGGCAGCAGCTTTTTGAGGAGTCTTATCAGCATCCCGGTAAATGTTGCTGAGGTTATTGGCGAGTAGCTGCCCTCCGTCTGTGATCTGCCCCTTGAGCTGGTATTCTATGAGTGCACCGGTACCTTCTAAAATCAATCTTACCAGCGCCTCATCTGTCATGCCATATTCCAGCCAGTTGGCATTGATCAGGATGGCAGCATTCCCAGTTTTGCTTTTGGGCACAAAACCTGCAAGATGATAATTCATTGCAGCAGAAGGAAGTAAGGCTATGTTTATCTCTATTGCTTTTGTTTCCTGATTTTTAAAGAAGTTCCTCATCCTGGTCTCCGCTTCTCTTACGGCTTGTGAAAGTTGCAAGTTCTCAGCTTTCGTCTTGAGAAGAGGTGTAGGGAATATTTCATTGGCCAGGAGATGTGTACCAGGCAATGTGATGATAACCATTAAAATAGTTAGCATTACGCGTTTGAAGAAATATGTTGAAGGATTTGAAGTCGCGATCATGGGGAGCGTTCGTGGTGACGAATAGAAGTTGATAGCGGTCTTCTTTGGAAATTGGAAAGCGGATTGCTTTCAGAGGATGTTTGGACGAGATGATGTAAATCTAACCCCCCTTTTCGGTAAATGCAAGTGCAAAGGCCTTCTATTTTGTTAACTTTGCGAAATGCAGTTTTTTCTAACTCCAGATGAGTTGTCTATTCTTTACAAAGTGGCCCAGGCATCCAAAAAATTGGATGTTAGAAGCTTTATTGTTGGAGGATTTGTGCGAGACAGACTGCTGAACCGTTCCTGCAAGGATATTGATATTGTTTGTTTGGGTGATGCTATCGCTCTCTCAGAAGAAGTATCGTTGCATTTTCAGCCCAAACCCAAGTTGTCCTGGTTCAAAACTTTTGGCACTGCACATTTTCATTCACATGGGTATGATGTGGAGTTTGTTGGTGCCCGAAAAGAAAGTTATCGCAAAGACTCCCGCAACCCCGAGGTTGAGCCAGGTAGTCTGCAAGACGATCAGGAACGAAGAGATTTCACCATCAACGCACTGGCCATAGAGATATCTGCTTTGTCTGAAGAATTTTTCAATCAGACATCTGTTGACCCTCATGGTCTTGCGCATGCCATCATCGATCCTTTCAATGGCTTGGATGATCTGCAGCAGGGAATCATCAGAACACCCTTATCGCCCGATAAAACATTCAGCGATGATCCCTTGCGTATGCTAAGAGCGATTCGCTTTGCAACACAATTAAACTTTCGGATAGAAACGAATACATTTTTGGGAATTGCAGAAACAGCAGACCGCATCTCCATCATCACACAGGAAAGGATTACCGATGAGTTTAATAAGATCATGATGGCTGATAAGCCTTCAGTCGGACTTGATCTTTTGTATAAGTCGGGCTTGCTGAAAATCATATTTCCTCAACTGGTGGATTTGGCCGGTGCCGAATACATTGATGGAAAAGGTCATAAAGATAATTTTTACCACACGTTGCAGGTACTGGATAACATTTGTCCGAATACTCAGAACATCTGGCTTCGCTGGGCAGCACTTTTGCATGATATTGCAAAGCCTGCAACCAAGAGATTTGAAAATGGCGTGGGGTGGACCTTTCACGGACATGAAGTGGTGGGCGGAAGGATGGTCCCTAAGATTTTCAATAAATGGAAACTCCCTCTGCATGAAGAATTAAAATATGTTCGCAAGCTGGTAGAGCTTCATCTGCGGCCGATCAGTCTTACCAAAGAAAGCATTACGGATTCAGCGATCAGGCGCCTGTTGTTCGATGCCGGGGACGATCTGGATGACCTGATGACGCTTTGCGAGGCAGATATCACTTCCAAAAATGAAAACAAAGTCAAACGCTTCCGTGCGAATTTTGAAATGGTGAGGGAGCGACTCAAAGCGGTAGAAGAAAAGGATAGGATCAGGAACTGGCAGCCGCCCATTAGCGGCGAACTCATCATGGAGACTTTCAATCTCGGTCCTTGCAGAGAAGTGGGCATCATCAAAACCGCCATCCGCGAAGCTATATTGGACGGGCTGATTGAGAACAATTATGAAGCAGCGTTTGCGTTGATGATGGAGGAAGGTAGTAAATTAGGTTTAAGGGGTCGAAGGGGTTGAAGTAGTTGAGGAAGTTGAAGTTCTTTAACTCCTTCAACCTCTTCAACTACTTCAACCTCTTCAACCTCTTCAACCCCTTCAACCTCCTCAACCTCCCTCAACATATCTCCTGAACCATGTCACTTGCCTCTTCGCATAGTTCCTTGTATGCTGCTTTATCTTTTCGATGGCTTCTTCTCTTGAACAAAGTCCGTCAAAATAATGAAAGAATTCCTGATAACCCACCGTCTGTAATGCAGGTCTGTCGCGATAAGGGATAAGTGATCTGACCTCTTCCTCTAGCCCGATTTTCACCATTTGGTCAACACGTTGATTGATGCGCATATACAATTCCTCTCTGGGTAATTCCATGATGCGATAGCTAACACTGAATCCACGCTCTTCATCACTCAGCTGACTCCCTTTTTGAAATGCACGGATGGATTTACCCGTGGCAAGTACTACTTCCAGTGCACGCATCATGCGGGCAGGATTATGGATGTCTCCTGATGCAGCGAAGGAAGGGTCGCTGTTCAATAGTTCATTCCTTATCGCATCAATTCCTTTGTTTTCAAATAATGCAGAAACTTCTTTCCTGATGTTTTCGTCAATCTCAGGGATGTCATCCAGTCCTTCTGTCAGTGCCTTGATGTATAAGCCAGTTCCTCCGCATACTATTGCATGATCATGTTTCAAGAAAATCTCTTGCAAAGTGGCTCTGGCCTCTGCTGCAAAAGATGCAGCGGTAATATTTTCGGTAACAGTGTGAGTGGCAATGAAGTGATGCTTAACTTGTTGAAGTTCCTCCTCTGTTGGCCGCGCTACGCCGATTTTCATTTCGCGATAGCACTGGCGGGAATCGGCTGAGACAATTTCGGTACCCAGCTGCAGAGCCAGGTTGATGGCAGCAGTAGTTTTGCCAACAGCAGTTGGACCGGCAATGATGATGCAATGTTTGGCGGACATTTTAAAACGTGTCTTCTCCCTCGCTGTCTTCAGGTTTATCCTCTTCGTCACTTACCCCTTCATCTTCTCCTTCATCTGAGAAGCCTTCAGCTAGGGCACTAAGATCATATTTCTCTTCCACATCTGCGAATCGGTCGCCCAGTATGCTCTTGATACCATACTGACTGGGGCCAATACCTTCTTTTCTACTGACGGAGGGGTAATCAATTTTGGGATTTTCCTCTTTTGATACACCGATGAGTTGTATCTGGAAAATCCAGTTTTTATTGAAGTCGTATGTATAAACGAATTTCTGCTCTGTATCCCTGATTTCTGATCCGATGGTTGTTTCGAACATATCCAGTGGATCAACTTTATATTCGATTTCAGGATATTTTTCAAGTGTGATAGCTCTGCCTCTTTGCCAGCTATCGTTACTCCTGTAAAAACAGGCCTGGTGAATATTGTCGAATTCGTATCCGGAAAGTATGGCAAGATGCAGTTCAAAAAAAGACTGGCTGTGTCGGATTACGATATCACGATATACCGTATCATCTTCTTCAAAAAATACCCGAAATTTCAGAATGGCCATAACGGCAAGTTACAAAAAAATGGGATGCATTAAAACTTGAATCCAACCGTAAGCAATAATCTTCCAGCACTTCCCTTTATGTCTCCAGGTTCATAAAACCCATTGTCTAGTCGATATGCAAAAACGGCATCCTTACTGAGCTGGTGCACATAGGTCAGATCAATAAAATATCCCATGTTGCGATATCCCAGCCCACCGCTGATGTTCATCCTGCTTGACTTTAGTGATTCGATGGCATAAGCATTTCCCATCCAGTTGAATCCCAGTCGGGTCATGATGGTCTTGAATTTCAGTTCCCCTCCCAAACGCACATTGAGCGCAGACTTGAATTGTTCACTGATGGAAGTATTTACTTGCTGCAGATAGGAGCTGCCGTTGTTGTTGTTCCCCAATGAACCCAGTGCCCTGAACTTAGCAGAGGCATAATTGACATATTCGATATCGGCACTGATGAATCCTTTCTGTTTGTTGATATCCTCTGCTTCATTGATGACATAAGAAATGCCACCCATGATGCGCATGGGATTTACATAATCATATTGGAATTGTCCATTCTCACCATTGTTGAGATCAGCTGATTTTTGGGTTAGTACTCCATTTCCCTGGTAGCCTTCCAGATCAGTGGTGAGTGTAGTGTTGTAGCTATCGTCCATGTTATAGAGCGTTGGCGTATGGAACGAAAATCCAAGTCGCAGTTTTTCAACTGGCTTGAAGATCAGTCCCAATCTCAGCCCTACGCCTACACCTTCTGTGAGCAAATAATCATCTACCTGAAAATAATTGAAGTTATTTTTCAGCTTGGTTGCATCAGTCTCTTTGTAACTGGTATTCCTTTCAAAACGGAGCTTGCTGAAAACAAGCGTTCCACCAATAAAGAGTTTATTCAGGTGATTGGCAGAAGCGGAAAAGAATAGGTCGTTGATATTTCCCTTGCTGTTGATGGTTAAGTCCTGATTGATGCCTGTTTGAGGAGTTGCAAGGCTCCTGTATCCTTTGATGGTATTGTTCAGACCTGCAACAGTGTCAATCAAAAAAGTATTGAAGGCCAAACTTGAACCGAAGGGAAAATTTTGTGCTGCATCATTCGGGTCAGTTACATTGTTGTTGATCAGCTCTTCCAGGTATTTTTCGGAGTAAGAACTCTGAGTATTTACTCCGTTCAGTTTAATGGTGTTGTTGAAGTTGATGCTTTTGTTCATGCCGATGGCAAAGCTGAAGTTCTCCCAGAATCCACTGTTGGATCCCCATTTGGGCAGTACCATTCCCGCCATGTTGAAATCCGGACTGGAAAATTTTCCTTTCGTATTCGTTCCTAAATAATTGGTCTTGTTGTTGCCAAATGAAAAGTTAGGGGTAAGGGTTAGGTCATAGGTTTTGAAAAAAGCCAGTCCTGCTGGATTCACCAAAGCAGTCGACAAATCCCCACCCAGTGCAGAAACTGCACCACCAATGGCCTGAGCACGGGCGGTTCCTCCATGACCCATCATGGCATAGCGCAAGGCATCAGTTGGTTCCTGTGCCACTGTGTAACTGAAAAGGAAGAATGAGAAAAAGAAAAGCCTGTAACGCATCCTGAGAATTTTAAGCCTGCACATCAACATGTAAAAGCAATCAATTGCCACCTCTGGGGAAAGATCTTACAGGGGCAGATCCGCTGGAAGAAGAGCTGCTTGAAGAAGAGGAGGAGGATGAGCTGCTTGAGCTTCCGGAAGAACTGTTGGAGCTGTTGTTGAACAGGCGAATAGGACTTCCGTAAGACTCTCCGCTGCTGCGCGGATTGTAGCCGCCGCGGGGCGTACCACCAGTATTGTAATAACTGCTTCCGCTGCGCAGATTGCTTCCACCCATCTTGGGATCAACGTTGAGGCGTGTGGAATTATAATTGGTCAGGTTGTAAACCCTGGGAGCATTGCTGCGGGTATTCTGAGCTTTTGTATTGTAAACAATCACAGGTTGTCCGTAATAGACAGGGGAGAAGGGATTCCAGTAGCCTGCATTGCGGTATGTGAATGAATTTCCGTATATACTATTCAGCCCTATATTTCCATAGCTGGGATAAATATCGAAATAGGTCCTGTTGTTCCAATGCGGATTGTTCCAGTAGGCATAGTCATCATCAAAGGCTCTCCATCTGGTACTGCCAAATGTTTTCATCCTCAGATAACGATCGGTCATGGGAACATCCTCGGGCCTGTATTCATCATTCTCTTCCATTTGAACATAACCGCCATTGTCTCTGGTAGGCGAAAAATAAACGTCATCAGGGGTCTGTCCACTCCTGTACATCGTGCTACAGCTTGCCAGCAAGGCTGTCAACGAAAATGCTATGATCATACGCTTCATGATGATTCAATTTATATACCCCGAAGTTACTACATTTGCGCATTCACAATTGTTAAAAAAGAAGGATTAAAATGGCCAACGAACTGACTTCCAGGGCAACGGATTATTCCCAGTGGTACAACGACTTAATTCTCAAGGGCGGATTGGCGGATTATTCCGCTGTAAGGGGATGTATGGTCATCAAACCTTACGGATATACCCTCTGGGAGAACATGAAGGATGTGCTCGATAAAATGTTCAAGGATACAGGACATGTGAATGCCTATTTCCCGCTTTTTGTGCCCAAATCTTTTCTTGAAAAAGAGGAGGGACATGCAGAAGGATTTGCCAAAGAATGTGCCGTGGTAACGCACTATCGACTCAAGGCAGATCCTAATAACAAGGGAAAATTGATGGTAGATCCGGAAGCCAGACTTGAAGAAGAGTTGATTGTTCGTCCAACCAGCGAAGCCATCATCTGGAATGCCTATAAAGATTGGATTCAGTCATATCGTGATCTTCCCTTGCTGATCAACCAGTGGGCCAATGTGGTACGCTGGGAAATGAGGACGCGTTTGTTTCTGCGTACGGCGGAATTTCTTTGGCAAGAGGGGCATACCGCACATGCTACGGCTGATGAGGCCATTGCTGAAGCGGAAAAAATGCTGCATGTGTATGCCGATTTTGTGGAGAACTACATGGCCTTGCCGGTGATCAAAGGGGTAAAGACACCCAACGAAAGATTCGCAGGTGCCCTGGAGACTTATTGTATAGAAGCCCTGATGCAGGATGGGAAAGCCTTACAGGCAGGCACCTCTCATTTCCTCGGACAAAATTTTGCCAAAGCCTTTGAAGTTAAATACCTCACCAAAGAGAATAAGCAGGAATATGTTTGGGCTACCTCCTGGGGTGTTTCTACACGACTGATCGGTGCGCTGGTGATGGCGCACAGTGATGATCAGGGCCTGGTGCTGCCACCACGGATTGCGCCACTTCAGGTTGTGATTGTTCCGATCTATAAAGGTCTGGAACAAAAAGCTATTGTAGATGAAAAAGTGAGTGGCATCATTGCCGAGCTAAAGGCAGCTGGCATCTCCGTAAAATATGACGATTCGGACAATAGCAGGCCTGGATGGAAATTTGCAGAATATGAACTGAAAGGGGTGCCTGTGCGGATAGCTATTGGCCAGAAAGATATTGAGAATGGAGTGGTGGAAGTTGCCCGTAGGGATGAAAAGACCAAGTCTTCTGTACCTGCAGAAGGATTAACAGAATACATCAAACAATTGCTGGAGGAGATCCAGCAAAATCTTTACAACAAAGCGCTGGCTTTCAGGGAATCCAATATCACTGCTGTGAACAGCTGGGATGAGTTCAAGTCATTGCTGAACGACAAGGGAGGATTCATTTCAGCCCATTGGGATGGAACAGCTGAGACGGAAGAAAAGATCAAGGATGAAACGAAGGCGACCATTCGTTGTATACCACTCAATAATACACCGGAAGAGGGAGTCTGTATCTACTCTGGTAAGCCCAGCAAACAAAGGGTTTTGTTTGCCCTGGCGTATTGAGTTGGTCAATGCCAGTTAATTATACATCACTTTAGATCTGGCAATCAGGCAGGCTCCTATGACGCCGGCTTTCTCTCCTAATTTTGACATTTTCAAGGAAGTGTCATTGTTCACAAGACTCAGTGAAAGTTTGTTCAGTGCATTTTTGGAGGGTAAGCCCAGATAGTCGCCGGTTTCAGAAAGTGTTCCTCCAAGAATGATCAGTTCCGGATTGAATATGTTTATGAGGACAGCAAGTCCCTTTCCCAGTTTCTCACCAATCTCACTCAACAATTCAATACACAAAGTATCTTCGTTATTGGCGCCATTGATGATATCCTCTATGCCTATTTGCTCAGGCGATTTGTTGTTTTTCAATACTGACGAAGTTGAACCCTTCTTGATCCTCTCTTTGAATTTTCTGATGAGGGCATTACCGGAGGCCTCTGTTTCAAGACATCCTTTTTTTCCGCACTGACAAATGATCTCATTATTGAACAAGGGGATATGTCCGAATTCACCGCTGAAACCGGATCTGCCGTAATATACCTTTCCATCCAACACAATCCCCAGTCCAATACCGTAGTCCATGTTGACAAACAGTACATTTTTTTCACTTGAAATTTCACCGGAGTACAACTCGCCGAACGCCATAGCCCTTGAATCATTTTCAAGATAGGTAGGTACGTTGATTTCCTGCTCTATGATTTCTGCGAGTGGTTCTTCCCGAAAATGATAAAAGCTAAAACTGTGTCCTGTTCTGTTGTTGATCCTGCCTGACAGGTTGATGCCGCAACCCAATACCCGTTTTCTTTCTACCTGGGTATGTGAGAGGAAATCTTTGATGAGTCCCAGCAGTTTTTTGAGAGATTCAGCGGTGTTTTCTAATTTAAAGGGAAGTTTTTCTTTGTTAGAGATGATCCTTTTGCGGAAGTTCATCAATCCGATATTAATGTGGTATTTTTTTACATCCACCCCGAGAAAAAAGCAGGCGTCGGGAACCAATCCGTACACACTGGCTCTTCTTCCTCCTGTGGAGTCGATCTTTCCTTCATCCTGCAGCAAGCCTTCTGCAATCAATTCATTGACAAGTGCAGTTGCTTTGGGCACGCTGGTATTGATCTCCTTGCTGAGTTCTGTGATTGAACTGCTGCTCTTATTATCGATGATCTGTATGATCCGCTTTTTTAAAGCCCTGTTTTTGTATGCTACACCCGTCGATAACCCCGTACTGAATATGTCGAAATTCAGCTTTTCCCTTTTTGCTCCCATGTCCCTAATTTATTTCCTTTTGTGGAATAAAACGAGATTTTGTAGATGTTAAGGGCTGGTTTAATAATAAAAAAATTAACAAAGTTTCTTGCTTTATTAAAATATTTATATTTTGTATCTCCGAAAAGTAAATTATTTAATGGAAAAGGGTTTGTTTCATCCAATGGCTCCAGACACTAAAACGCAGGAGAAATACAGCGACTTATACTATAATGAGCTCCGTAATAATATTCTTCCCTTCTGGTATAACAAGAGTGGCGACCATGAACATGGAGGGTATTTTACCTGCCTGACAAGAGAGGGTGATGTATTTGACACCGATAAGTTTATCTGGTTGCAGGGGCGTCAGGTCTGGACATTCTCCACCATGTACAGGGTGCTTGATCAGAAAGAAGAATGGAAAAATTTTGCATTGCAGGGTGCGAAATTTCTGCAAAAGCACGGTCGTGATCAAGATGGCAACTGGTTTTTCTCCTTGCAACGCGACGGTAAACCGTTGACGCAAGCCCATAATATCTTTAGTGATTGTTTTGCAGCAATGGGATTTTCAGCACTGCATGCCATCTCGCCCAACCATGAATATGAAAAAATAGCAGCTGATACTTTTGGCAATATCATCAGTAGGCAGCACGACTGGAAAGGAAGGTTCAGTAAAACCTATCCCGGAACCCGTCCCATGAAAAACTTCACATTGCCCATGATCCTTTGCAACCTGGCGTTGGAAATGGAGCATATCCTGGGAAAAGAGAGGGTTGACGCTCTGATTCCTGAAGTGGTGGATCAGGTGATGAACATCTTTTACCGACCTGAACATGGATTGATCGTAGAAAACGTATCTGCAGATAATTCACTCGTTGATTCTTTCGAGGGTCGCATCCTCAATCCAGGGCATGCCATTGAGGCCATGTGGTTCATCATGGATATCGGCAAAAGAACAGGAAATATGTCGCTGATCAAAGAAGCCAAAAAGATAATGTTGAATACACTTGAATATGCCTGGGACCATGAACATGGCGGTCTCTTTTATTTCATGGATCTGTATCAAAAGCCCATGCAACAGCTGGAATGGGATCAGAAGCTTTGGTGGGTTCATGTGGAGACGCTGGTGGCATTGGCAAAAGGTTTTTCATACACAGGGGATCAAGAATGCATGAACTGGTTTGACAAAGTTCATACCTATACATGGGAAAAATTCAGAGATCCTCAACACGGTGAGTGGTTCGGATATCTTCATCGTGATGGATTGCCATTAAATACCGCCAAGGGTGGAAAATGGAAAGGATGTTTTCACATTCCTAGAGGGTTACTTATGGTGGCAAAAGCCTTTGAAGCATCGAATAACAATCTTTCACAAATCTCAAGTATTGCATAAAATCATTCTTCATACCATCTTTTGCCTGAGTGCTTTTGTCCTTTCGTGTTCAACAGCCGAAGAGATCAAAACGGATATTTTGGTTATTGGAGGAAGTGCATCAGGAACAACAGCAGCTATCCAATCAGCTCGAATGGGTGTCAGCACCATGCTGGTGGAAGAAACACAGTGGCTGGGTGGCATGATCAGTGCAGCTGGCGTCTCTGCTTTTGATGGCAACCACAATATCCCCTCAGGTTTGTGGAATGAATTCAGAGACAGTATCTACCAACAGTATGGAGGTCCCGACAGTGTAGCAACTGGTTGGGTAAGCAATACCCATTTTGAACCACATATAGCTGACCGTATATTTAAGTCAATGACCGGTAAAGAAAACAACCTTACCGTGAAGCATGGATGGCAGTTCAATCGGGTTCTCAAAACAGGTAATAAAATTTCAGGTGCTGAATTTATCGACCTACAATCCGGAAAACTTTTGAAGGTCAATGCAACAGTCATGATCGATGCCACTGAATTGGGCGATGCCATTGCTGATGCCGGCATTGCTCATGATATTGGATTTGAGCCGGAGGCCGCCGCAAGTGAAAATATCAAGGTTGAAGAAAGCGCGAAGGGGATTATTCAGGACCTGACCTATGTTGCCATATTGAAAGACTATGGCAAGGATGCAGATTGCACCATTGCTCGTCCCAGAAATTATTTCCCGGGAGAGTTCGACGGTGCCTGTACAGATTTTTATAAAGATACTGCCCGCAAAAAGCCATCTGTTGATGCAGCAACTATGTTGAATTATGCCAAATTACCCAATGGCAAGTTCATGATCAACTGGCCCAACTTTGGCAATGATCATTATTTCAATCCTATCCCGCTCAGCAAGGAGAATCGCGACAGCGGCTATGCGTCAGCTAAAGAACAGACTTTACGATTCATTTATTTTATTCAGCATCAGCTTGGGTTTAAACATCTGGGTCTTGCCGATGATGAGTTTCCAACACCCGATAGGCTTGCACTTATTCCCTATCATAGAGAGTCAAGAAGAATAAAGGGAATTGTTCGTTTTGACATGGTTACACTTTCTGATCCTTTTGGCAAACAAAGTTCATTGTACCGCACTGGTATCGCAGTGGGGGATTATCCGGTGGACCATCATCACAAAAAAAATCCCCAAGCCCCGCAGCAGTTGGATTTTTATCCTGTTCCGTCTTTTTCCATACCATTGGGTGCATTAATTCCTAAAAACTCAGAAGGAATCATTGCTGCAGAAAAAAGCATCAGCGTCAGCAATATCATCAATGGAGCTACCCGTTTGCAACCCTGTGTGATGTTGATAGGACAGGCTGCAGGCACTTTGGCAGCAGTTGCAGTGAAAAGCAATTTGAGTCCCGATAAAGTGCCGGTAAGATCAGTGCAATCTGCTTTGCTCGATCAGAAAGCCATGTTGTTGCCCTATTTCGATGCAACGCTATTGCATCCCCATTTCAAGAGCATTCAAAAAATTGGTGCAACGGGCATATTAAGAGGGAAGGGTATTCCATACAAATGGGCCAACCAAACCTGGTTCTATCCTGATCAACTGGTTTCCTCAGATACGCTCAAGGTTACTGCCGATGGATGGCTTGCCGTCAATGATACAAAAGGTGCCTATATCACCTTTGATGAGGCGAAAGCAATTGTAACCCAGTCTGCCACATCAATCTATGGTGTTAACATCAAGCCAACAGACAATGCTTTTCTGAATGCGATTGCAAAAGCAGGTCTTGACAAATCAGAAGGTTCTGCGCTCATCACAAGAGCACAGTTCGCTGTGCTGATCGATCAGCTTATCGATCCCTTCACAAGAAAATCAATCAATCACTTAGGAGAAATTCAACCATTATAGCTTTCATCATCAAACACAATCAAATGAAAAAACTAACGCTTCTGTTGATTTTGCTGTCCGCCACCTGGACACTGGGTTTCGCCCAGACAAGGGTCAGTGGCAGGGTAGTCAACTCAGAAAATGCTACACCTGTTGAAGGTGTAACAGTCCAGATCAAAGGGTCTGCCAAGGCAACTCGAACCAATGCAGATGGTAACTTCAGTATTGAAGTCGGTTCAGGACAAACACTTGTTTTTACTGCGATAGGATTCGCAACCAAAGAAGCACAGGCAAGTGGTACACTGCTTGAAGTCATGCTTCAACCTTCAGCATCTAACCTGGGTGAAGTAGTGGTGGTGGGTTATGGAACCCAGCGCAGGACCAATCTTACGGGATCTGTTGTTTCATTGAACAATGCAGCCATCACCAAACGTCAGGTTTCCAGTGCGAGCCAGGTATTGCAGGGACTTGCTCCGGGCGTTACCGTTCAGCAACAATCCGGTAGACCTGGTGCAGATGGCGCCTTTATCAGGATCCGAGGTGAAAGTTCTATTCAGGGCAACAGTACACCGCTGGTGGTGATCGATGGTTTGCTTATGCCAACTGGAACCGGTTTGGATGCATTGAACCAGATCGATCCCAATGCAATCGAAAATGTAACCATCCTGAAAGATGCAGCCTCAACAGCCATCTATGGTAACAGGGCTTCAGGAGGTGTAATTGTTGTGAAGACTAAGCGTGCTTCACAGAAAGGCATGAAAGTGAGCTACAACAACTTCTTTACACAACAATCCTTTACATCACTTCCCAATAGGGTGAGTGCTGTAGATCATATGCGTTACAGCAATGAGGCTGAAGCCAACAGGACCGGAAATCCAGCTGCTGTTGTATACCCACAAACGTTGATTGATAAGTATGTTGCCAATCCGGCCGGGAATAATCTAGATGTGATCAATACCGACTGGCTCAAGGAAGTACTGACCAACAGCGGTCTGCTGCAGAACCATAATGTGCAGCTGGCATCAGGTGGAGAAAAAGTGAATGTGTTCACCTCATTCACTTATATGAACCAGCAGGGATTGATCCCTAACAACAGCTTTGAGAAATTTGATATTCGCTTCAATCCGGAGTTCAAGCTGAACAAATGGCTGACCTTCAACAGTGTTCTTGCTTACAACTCCAATAAAACAATCAATCCATCAACCGGCAGTCCGGAATTCATCATTCGTCAGGCCATTGGTCTTCCTGCATTGGGTGGTGGTAAATATGG
>JBKCOY010000064.1:0-27558 GCA_046309555.1 Chitinophagia bacterium | reverse complement strand
GCCTTGCTGCCATCAGCGGTAACAGTTAAAGTGCTCTCATTATGAATGGTATTGATAGGAAATCCAAGATTATAAGGCTTCGCAAAGCCATCCTCTGTTCTTTTGGCCATATAGATATCTTCTCCTCCATAACCGGGATGTCCATTGGAAGTAAAATAAAGTGTTTGATTGTCTGCATGCATAAAGGGACCTGTTTCATCACCGGCTGTATTGATCATGGGCCCCAGGTTCATGGCTTCAGACCACTTGCCGTTGGCCATCATCCTGGAAACATAAAGATCTATGCCTCCATAACCACCCGGACGGTTGGAAGAAAAATAGAGCTCCGACTTGTCGGCCGACAAACAAGGTGCAGATTCCCAGTATTGTGTATTTACCTTAGGGCCAGCATTCATTTTCGCACTCCATCCTTCCGGCGTGAGAATGGAGATATAAATATCAAAATTACCATACCCATCCGGATACTGACCGGTATATACCAACCATTTTCCGTCCTGTGAAATCTGCTGCGCGCCTTCCTTCATAGACGTATTGATCTGTCCTGAAAGTGGCAAGGCTGTATCCCAAGCTGAATCCTTTTTTGATGATGCATAAAAATCTTCATCCATACCTCCCCTGACCTTGCGGGTTACGATGATCTGTTTCTGATCGATGGTGAGAGAGGGGAAATATTCGGAAAGGGGACTGTTGACAGCATCTCCCTCATTTACGACAAGAAGAACATCATTTGAGCTGTCAGACTTCTTTCTTTCAATAGCAAAAAATATACATTTCCTCCTGTACTCACCAGACTTGATGGAGGATTCGTTGAGTCCGGACAAAGCAAGAAAACTGTTCACAGCCACAAGGGCTTCATCAAAACTCCCCTTGCCCATCAGGTTGATAGCATAAGGCAACTGATATTCTTTCGTATAGGAAGGATCCATTGAAAAAGCCTGCTGATAGGCCTCAACAGCCTGATCATATTTCTTGAACTCTCCCAACAAACCTGCCTTGGAAAGTTGTGCATCCAAAAATGCGGGATAAATGTTCAAGGCTTTGTTGATCAGTTCGAGAGAAACAGCGTATCGACTTTCATCGGCTGCTTCCATGGCCTGCACATACAGTGCTCGGGCTTTTTTGGGTACTTTTTCAGGATCATACTGTTGCCCAACAACACTAACCGCCAACAGTAAAAAAAATATGGTAATAGAATGCCTCATCAAGGTATGTTGATGTACTTATGTGTTTGGAGCGATAGGATCCATCGTGGATGGGAATTGATATACTCGATAATCTTGGGCATGATCTCAGCAGATTTGCTCCATTCCGGTTGGAGGTAAAGCAGACAATCCTTGCCTACTTTTTCAGCGTGCTCTTCAGCCCATGCAAAATCACTATTGTGATAGATTACCACTTTCAATTCATGAGCAGCTGTGAGTACTTGCTGCAGGGGCGACTTGAATTTTTTTGGAGATATACAGATCCAATCCCACTGACCACTCAACGGATGAGCCCCGGAGGTTTCAATATGTGTTCTGATTCTTTTTTCACGTAACGCTCGGGTTAGCTGATCAAGATCATGCATCAACGGTTCTCCTCCGGTGAGGACAGCAATTCCTGCGCCAGAGTCTTTCACATGGCTTACCATGTTTTCAATTTCAACCATTGGATGTTTTGAAGCATCCCAGCTTTCTTTCACATCACACCAAACACATCCCACATCGCAACCACCCAGACGAAGGAAATAACTCGCATGACCGGTATACCGTCCTTCACCCTGAAGGGTAAGGAAATGTTCCATCAATGGCAAGGCAATTGCAGTAGGATTATTCATTCATTAGTCTTTGGCAGCACAGGCCTTGAAGGTGTTCATCATGAGTGCTGCGATCGTCATGGGACCCACTCCTCCCGGAACAGGTGTAATATAACTGCACTTGGGTGCCACCGCATCAAAATCAACATCTCCCTTGATGGAGAAACCGGATTTCTTGCTGAGGTCTGCTACACGTGTGATCCCCACATCCACCACCACTGCACCTTCCTTCACCATGTCTGCCTTGAGAAACTCAGCTTTGCCCAATGCTGCGATGATGATGTCTGCTTGCAGACAAATCTCTTTCAGATTTGGCGTATGGGAATGACAAACAGTAACAGTACAGTTGCCCGGATACTCATTCTTGTTGAGCATGATGGAGATGGGGCGACCAACAATATTGCTTCTGCCGATTACCACAGCATGCTTACCGATGGTATCAATTTCAAAGTGTTCCAGCAACAAGAGGATGCCATAGGGCGTAGCAGGATAAAATGCGGGTAGACCCTGTACCATTCTGCCTACGCTCTCCGGATGAAATCCATCCACATCTTTTGAGGGAAGTATGGCTTCAATCACTTTCCTTTCCTCAATATGTTTGGGAAGTGGCAATTGCACCAGTATCCCATCCACATCAAAATCATCGTTCAGCTCGTTGATCTTGAAAAGAAGATCAGCTTCCGAAATATGTTCATCAAGACGAATGAGGGTGGATTTGAATCCGATCTCGGCACAGGATTTGACCTTTGAACCCACATAGGTTTCACTGGCACCATTGTTGCCTATGAGAATCGCTGCAAGGTGTGGAAGCTTTTTTCCCTGTTGAGATCTTTCATCTGTAAGAACTTTCAAACGGTCTTTCACCGTTTGAGAAACTATTTTTCCGTCTAAGAGCTGCATAAAACAAAGGTACATCGGGGGAAAATGACACCCAAAAATGATGTTTTACACTTGATACAGGAAATGCGCAAGATCATCTTTGTGGGATGAAAAGACTGCTTTTCCTCTTCCTGCCATTCCCATACCTATCACATTGCCAGCCCACTCTATGGAATGAATTCACCATCAATAAATTATTGCCTCAGTTTGCTACCCCTGGAATCAATTCACTTTTTCAGCCTAACCTGTCAAAAGAGCAAGGATCAGAACCAAAGCTAAACCTGCTGCTTTGTACAGGAAATCGTTACTCCATGAAGGAAACGAGCTATCTGGATGCAGGTGTGATCTTGCACATGAAACAAGGCGCAATTGGCTACAAGGGTCAGTTTCAGGGACTGGGTAAGTTGAACAGCAATAGTCATCAAATACATTATACACAGATGATCTCCTCAACGCTACTGGGTGGCTTATCAATCGGGATCGTCAACAAGAATTTCACCGGTGAAGCCACCGACATAATGGGGTCTGTTCAATTGAAAATAAGACAAAACCTGGGAGAGAGGACAAGTGTTGGATTTGGGCTTGGGGTTGCAGGCAACCCAATCCGCAAACAAGATCAGATGATCAAGCATTGGAGTTGCCAATGGGACCAGCTTCTCAATCCTGTTTTGTCAATGGGAGCAGCAGTGGAGAAAATTGACGGACTAGAACCCAGCATGCGGCTGTTTATGCAAGCTCAGATCCGACGAGGTTTTTCACTGGCTGCTGGTTGGGATCTTGACAACGGAAATGTTGAAATGACCGGCCTCTATTATCATAAATCCACAGTAAAAGGATTGCTCATCAGCCATCATCCATTGCTTGGCTATGGATTGGAATTAATGCTACAATATGGTATTCAATAGATCATTCATACTGATACTGTTGTTTGTTCTTGGATCCGCAGTTTATGCACAGGAGGAAAGCCATGAAACATTAATAGAACAAATGGCTTTGGAAGAGCGTCCCCTTCCATCAAATGAACTTACAGCATACGTGCCCGGACAAAAATTTAACATCAACAGGATCAATGCCGAAGAATTGGCAACACTCCAAATCCTCACTCCCCTGCAAATAGAGTCATTCTTTTCATACCGAAACAAATATGGTGATTTCATCAGCCTAATGGAATTGCAGGCTATCCCTTTGTGGGACGTACAGACTATAAAAAACCTTATGCCTTTGTTTTTTATCCGCCTGGAAGAACCCTTGGCGCCGCAGCTCAAACAAAGATTGAAGGAAGGCCACCATCGATTGTTGCTCAGAATGGGCAGCCAGCCTTCCTTGCAGGGATCCCTGTTAAACCAGACAAGTCAGCTCCTCACCTACAGATTCAATTTTAATAATCTCTTACAACTCGGATTCACAACAGAAAAAGATGCCGGCGAGCAACGATTCCCTGATCATTTTTCAACCTATGCCGCCATCCGCAAAAAGGGAATGATCAACAATTTGGTGATTGGAGATTTCACTGTGAACATGGGACAGGGATTGCTGCACTGGCAAGGCTATGCATTAGGACAAAGCGCACAACTCATTTCAGGTTTTCGACAGGCAGCATTATTCAAGCCCCATACTGGCACAGATGAAAACAGGTATCATAGGGGGCTGGCCATCAGCTTGAAAAAAAACAAGCTCGAATTTTCTGCTTTCGTTTCCTCTCAGAAAATTGATGCCAGTATGCAATCGGATAGCGCTGGAATTGAGCAATGGGCTTCCTCTGTAAGAACCAGTGGATTACACAAAACAGAAAGTGAACGAAAGGGTAAAAATGCTTTGGGGTGGCAATCAACTGGGGGAAGGATGAAAATCAATTATGGCAAAGGCACTTTCTCTGTCAATTTTGTTGGCCATCACTTTAACCAGCCCCTCAAACAATCAACAGCACCTTACCATGCTTTTGCCATGAGAGGAAAAAAATTCATCATGATGAGCATTGATCATTCGCTGTTCACACCATTCGGATTTTTTTATGGTGAGCTTGCGATGCAATCCAACCATGCCCTGGCATTGGTGGCAGGCTGGATGAAAAGTCTGGATACAAAACTAGACCTATCGGTCTCAGGAAGGAGAATTGACAGGAACTACAACAGCTTTCAATCCAACTGCATCAGTTCTTCCGGAGAGGCAGAGGGGGAAAAGGGAATTTCGATCACACTAAATTATCACCCAATACCAAAGCATCAGTTTGAGGCTTTTTCTGATAGATACAAACGGGATGTCATCAGCTATAACACGGATGGCATTCAATATGGCATAGCCAACGGATTACAATACAAATGGATCATCAACAAAAAATCGGAATATTATATGCGATGGAGTCATCGCGTTAAAAATGGGAATAGTGGCATGGATGGTGAAAAGTCAAATATGTTACCTTTTCAAACAGATGCACATTGGAGAAGTCATTTTTCATCCAAAATCAACCAGCAATGGACGATGAGGATCCGGAATGAATGGAGCAGGATCATCAATCCTTATCAGAAAAAAGAAACTGGTTTTTTGCATTATGCCGAGATCATATTTAAGCCAATGATGAAATCTTTTTCCTTCTCATTACGAGGAACTTTTTATGAGACCGGAGGATATGCCTCCAGAATTTATGCTTACGAACGTGACCTGTTGGGTTACTATTCCGTACCGGGACATTCAGGAACCGGTTCAGGATATTATGTCTTACTGCAGCAGAAATGGAAACATTTTACGATCTCAGGTAAAATGATGTATAACAAAAACGAAACCGGACAAGTCTTTCAGTGGAGAACCCAAATTGTCTGGGAGCCCTGATCTCCTTACACCCAAAGCCTTTATCTTTGTCAGCTCAATTAAAGTTATGAGTGATCAACAACTACAAAACCAACTGAACCTTGAAATATCTGAGGAAGTTGCCGAAGGTCAATATGCCAATCTGGCCATCATCACGCACAGCCATGCCGAGTTTGTGGTTGACTTTGTGAATGTAATGCCCGGAACACCCAAAAGCAGGGTTAAATCCAGAATCATCCTCACCCCTCAACATGCCAAGAGGCTGTTAAATGCCCTGCAGGACAATCTTCAGAAATTTGAAGAGGCGCATGGACAAATAAGAGATTACGAAGAGGTGCAAATACCTTTTCAATTTGGCGGTCCTGCTGCGCAGGCCTGATCCTTTAATTATAGGATTCTACCGGTAGTGTCTTGTTGATCTTGCTGATGAGGCCCTGCAATACTTTACCCGGACCCACTTCGGTGAAACTTGAAGCGCCATCGGCTATCATTGATTCGATGGTTTGCGTCCATCTTACCGGACCGGTGAGTTGATCGATCAGGTTCTGTTTTATTTCTTCAGGATCGGTAACTGCCTTTGCCACAACATTCTGGTATACGGGGCAACTGGGCCTGTGAAAATTGGTGCTCATTATAGCCTGTGCGAGTTCTTCTTTGGCTGGTTCCATGAGGGGTGAATGGAAGGCTCCTCCTACCGGAAGTTTGAGCGCCCTCTTGGCACCTGCTGCTTTAAGGCGTTCACAGGCGATATCAATTCCCTTGTTGGAGCCTGAAATAACCAATTGTCCAGGGCAATTATAATTAGCCGGAACAACCATTTCTCCAGTTTCACTGGTAATCTCAGTACAGATCTTTTCTGCCACATCATCTGGAAGTGCCAGGACTGCTGCCATGGCTGAGGGGTTGGCCTCACATGCTTTTTGCATGGCCTGCGCCCTGATGCTCACCAGCTTAAGGGCGTCTTCAAAAGGGAGGGTACCGTTGATAACAAGTGATGTGAACTCTCCCAAGGAATGACCGGCGACCATATGTGGGGTGGCTCCTTCAATCATTTTATAGGCAATAAAGGAATGGAGGAAAATGGCAGGTTGCGTAACCTTTGTTTGCTTTAGATCTTCCTCTGTCCCATTAAACATTATATCGGAAAGCCTAAATCCAAGAATTTCATTGGCCGTCTCAAAAAACCTTCTGGCAAAGGCATTATCATCATAATGCTCCTTTCCCATTCCTGGAAACTGAGAACCCTGACCCGGAAAAACATACGCCTTGATCATATATCCACTTGAGCATACAAAGTTAAAAAAAACAGGCGATTAAACCTTGCATTTTAATAGTAAAGCGTTCAAAATAGTTATACACTTAGTAGTCTATTAGTATTTATAATAAATTGATAAATAATAAATTATAAATATTAATAGGGGGAATACCTACTAATACGTAATAACTCAATGAAGTTTTGAGCCGATGAGCCTTATGAACTCGCTACGAGATTCATTTTTTTCAAATTCTCCCCAGAAGGCGGATGTAGTGGTTACAGAATTTTGTTTTTGTACGCCTCTCATCATCATACACAAATGTGAGGCTTCGATCACAACTGCAACCCCCAATGGATTCAGTGTTTCTTTGATGGCATTCAAGACTTGTGTTGTGAGACGTTCCTGAACCTGTAATCTTCTGCTGTAGGTATCGACCACCCTTGCGATCTTGCTCAAACCGGTGATCCAGCCATTGGGGATATAGGCTACATGGGCCTTGCCAAAAAATGGCAACATGTGGTGCTCACACAAGCTGAACAATTCAATATCCTTGACGATAATCATTTCGCTCACGTCTTCATGAAATTTGGCAGAATTGAGGATGGCTTTGGGGTCGATCTGATAACCCTGGGTAAGATACTGCATCGACTTAGCCACTCTTTCCGGTGTTTTCAATAAACCCTCCCTTTGCGGGTCTTCGCCCAGCAAGGCTAGGGATTCACGATAATTTTCGATCAAACCGGATGTGATCTTGTCTTCAAACTGCTCAACTTTGATATATGCCATAACTGCGTATTGAATAATTATTTAACCGGGTAGTCCACATAATTTCTTGGGGTCTCAAACAAACGGATTTGAAGATCCAAATGTTCACCGATCAGGGGTCTTAAAATTTGGTAGATCACAATTGCGATATTCTCTGCAGTAGGATTCAACTGCCGGAATTCTGCCACATCCTGATTGAGATTTTTATGATCAAACCTGTTCAGCACATTAACTGAAATAACATCAGACAATACCTTCATATCCATCACATATCCCGTTTCAGGATCAATCTCACCCGTAACTTTAACGATCAGCACGTAATTGTGACCATGGTAATTGGGCAAATTGCACTTACCGAAAACACGTTCATTTTTCTCAGCATCCCATAGCGGGTTGTTCAGTCTGTGAGCTGCGTTGAAATGCTCCTCCCTAAAAACAGATACCACTTCCCCCATCTTTATCCCTGTTTACAGATAATTTAACGCTCGGAGACCAGATTTGTTTAAAAGAGATAGAATTATTCTCCGAAATATTCAACAAATATACGAGGGGTTTCAACCAATTTGACACAATGCAGATGAACGCCTGCAGGAATATGAGGCACCAGTTGGTGCCAGATTTCGTAAACCAGGTTCTCAATAGAGCACATTTTACCATGCATGAACGGAACATCAAGATTGAGATTACGGTGATCCAGCACATCCACGACATGCAGTTTGATGATCCCGCTCAACAATTTGGCATCCACAATAAAACCCGTCTCCGGATCGGGAGTTCCCTTTACGGTAACAAACAGTTCAAAATTGTGACCATGCCAGTTCTCATTGGCACATTTACCAAACACTGCATCGTTCTTTTCTTTGGTCCACGCAGGATTGTACAGCTTATGCGCTGCATTGAAATGTTCTTTTCTGGTAAGGTAAAATGTTGCCATATCCTGAATGGGTGGCAAAGTTAAGAAGGGAAGAGCATACGGGCAAGGCTTTGATTTGAATTGAAAAGCTGAACTTTGCGGCATGAGGATCCTGATCGTTGCTGCTACGGAAGCAGAATTAATGCCTCTTCATTCAGCATTAATGCCGAATGAACAGCTTTCAATAGAAATGCTGATCACTGGGGTTGGACTCCTGTCGAGCGGACTTTCCCTGATGAGGAAGTGCTATGCTCTTCAGCCTGATCTGGCCATTTTAACAGGAATTGCAGGAAGTTTTGATGATGAATTAACTACCGGCAATGCAGTTGTGATCCGAAACGAGCAGATAGGAGACCTTGGTGTTGAAGAGAGCGGTAGCTTCCATAATATTTTCAAGATGGGACTTTCCAATCCTGATTCATTTCCTTTTCAGAGAGGTGTCTTGACCAACCCACATGACATTTTGTGCAATCGAACAGCACTAAAGCTGGTTGATGCCGTAAGTGTAAATGAGATCAGCACAGATCCTGTAAGAATCAATTATTATCGAGATCAACTGGGTGTATCGGTTGAATCCATGGAAGGTGCAGCGTTTCATCAGGTTTGCCTTGAGATGAATATCCCCTTTGTGCAAATCAGGGGCATCTCCAATTCGGTAGGCGACCGCAACAAGAGCCACTGGAAAATACAAGAAGCAATTTATTCCTCCACCAATGCAGTAATTACATTGATCAGCCAATCTATTCGATAACATGAAACTGACCATTGGCATATCTCCCTGCCCGAACGACACCTATATTTTCGATGCCATGCTCCATGGTAAGATCGATACTGAAGGACTTGCATTTGAATACCGACTGGAAGATGTTGAAACCCTTAACAGAATGGCACTGCGGGGAGATCTTGACATCAGTAAAGTGAGCTATGGTGGTGTTTCAAAAATGTTGCAGCACTACAAAATCCTGGATGCAGGCGGTGCTTTAGGAAATGGAGTGGGTCCGCTTTTTGTTTCCCATAAATACAGCACTTCAAACGAGCTTGATCCTGAAACATCTACAATAGTACTGCCAGGCAATTACACCACTGCACACCTTTTGTTTTCATTATCCTTTCCGGATCTCAAACAGAAATCATTCGTTCCATTTGATGAAATTGAAACCATGGTCCTCAACGCAAAGGCAGATGCCGGTGTGATCATCCATGAGAACCGATTTACCTATCAAGAACGAGGACTCAATAAACTGGCTGATCTAGGAGAACTGTGGGAAGCCAAAACAGGATTACCCATTCCACTGGGCGGTATATTGGCAAGGCGAAAATTCTCTTCTCCCCTCCTGCAAAAAATCAACCGGGTCATCAAAAGAAGCCTGGAATATGCCATCAGCAACAAAGAAAATCTTGCTGATTTTGTCAAAGAAAATGCACAGGAAATGAGTGAGGAAGTGATGCGAAAACACATCGCACTTTATGTAAACAATCATTCTCTAGGCTTGGGACCTGAAGGCAGAGCGGCGATCTGGAAATTACTGGAAACATCTGTTGCCATTCATCCTGAACCTTTCGGATGGAACTTTGAGGTGTTCGCAGACTAAAGATTAAAAGAGCCCATATAGCTCTGCATCAATCTTGGCGATGATCTCACCCAAAGCTTCTTCACTTTCTGCGAACTTATTATTGTCTACATTGATCACCAGCAGCGGACCTTCCTTATAACCGTCGATCCACTTGTTGTAATATTCATTGAGTCGCTTCAAGTAGTCGAGTCGGATGTTTTCTTCATACTCCCTTCCCCTCTTCTGGATCTGTCCAACCAATGTAGGCACAGATGCCTGAAGATAGATCATCAAATCCGGTGGCTTCACCATCTGCCTAAGGTTCTGGAAGAAATCGAAATAGTTATCAAAATCCCTCTTGCTCATCAATCCCATTTCATGGAGATTGGGAGCAAAAATATAGGCATCTTCATAGATGGTTCGGTCCTGGATAACCGTTTCAGTTCCTTTGCTGATATCTATCAATTGATTGAGCCTGCTGTTCAAAAAATAGATCTGCAGGTTAAAGCTCCAGCGGGGCATATCCTCATAAAAATCATAGAGGTATGGATTCTGATCAACATCTTCAAACTGAGGTATCCATCGATAGTGCTTGCTCAGCAATTCGGTCAGAGTTGTTTTGCCTGCGCCTATATTACCGGCGATGGCTACATGTTTGGGTTTTCTAGCTTTGGCCATAATCTTACAAAGCCGTCTTCAATGGACGGGCGTTCAAAGTACATATTCATTTTCAATATACCAAACCCATGGCTTCACGAACCTTTTCCATGGTGGCCACAGCGCTTGAACGGGCTTTTTCTGCCCCTAATTCCATGACTTCGGTCAGGTATTTTTTATCGTTCCGTATGTTTTCTGCTTTTCCCCTTATCGGGGCAATAAAGCTAACCATGTCTTCTGCAAGCTGTTTTTTCATGTCACCATACCGAATGGTACAAGTATCATAGGCTAGCTCGAAATGACGGATGGCATCTTCACTGCTTACCAGTTTCATGAGCTGAAAAATGTTCTGGATATAATCCGGTTTGGGCATGCTCGGTTCTGTGGGACCAGCATCTGTTTTTGCCTTCATCACTTTTTTCCGGATCATTTCATCATCATCTGCCAGGTAAATTGTGGCCATCTGGTTCTCACTTTTACTCATCTTGCCTGCGCCATCAAGACTGGGCACTTTCACCAGGTCTTCTCCAAAGTTGTAGGCCATGGGCTCAGGGAAGACTTCTCCATAGCGATGGTTGAACCGCTTCACAAAATTTCTCGACATTTCCAGGTGTTGCTCCTGATCCTTTCCAACCGGCACCCAGGTTGCCCTGTGAAGGATGATGTCTGCTGCCTGCAGTACAGGATACGTAAGCAAACCGGCATTGATGTTATCGGGCTGCTGCCGGGCTTTGTCTTTGAAGGTGGTGGTTTTCTCCAATTCCCCCAAATAGGCCAGCATGTTGAGATAGAGATACAACTCAGAAGTTTCTCTGATATGGCTCTGACAATAAAGAGCGGCTTTTTGAGGGTCGATACCACAAGCAATATTTTCTGCCAAAACCCTGTGCACATTTTCTTTTAGTTCTTTCGTATCAGGATGGGTTGTGAGGGCATGAAGATCTGCTACCATGAAAAAGCAGGTATACTCATCCTGCAACTTTACATAGTTACGCATGGCACCAAAATAATTACCCAAATGCAGATATCCGGTAGGCCGGATCCCACTCATGACAATTGCTTTTTCACTGCTCATGCTGCAAATATAATGAATGATCATAAGGGGCAGGGTAAACCCTGCAGGCACAAGCCTTTCCACTCATCAAAAAAAAGGATAATAGCCTGTAGATTGGTTACCTTTGCACCCATGGAACTGAACAGGGAAATAACCCAAAAGATCGCCGATCTGGCCCGACTGGAGTTCTCCGAACAGGAACTGGATGCCATACAGCAGGACCTGGCACAAATGATCAATTTTGTGGAGAAGCTTAATGAGATCGATACATCAGCAGTTGAACCCCTTACCCATATTACCGCTGAAGGAAATAGACTCAGAGAAGATGAAATAAAAGGATCGGTTGATAATGCAACCGCCCTCAAGAACGCTCCCTCCGCAATGGGAGCATTTTTCACCGTACCGAAAGTGATCAATAAAAAATAATAGTATGGATGCTGTCATAAAACTGGAAGAGATCAAAAAAAGCTACTTCATGGGGAAACAGGAATTGCAGGTCCTGAAAGGCATATCCCTTGATATCCTCCGGAATGAATATGTGGCACTGATGGGGCCTTCAGGATCAGGCAAAAGTACGCTCATGAATATTTTGGGCTGTCTGGATTCTCCCACTTCCGGAAAATACATACTGAATGGACATGATGTCAGCACCATGGTAGACAATGATCTGGCAGATATCCGCAACAAGGAAATCGGATTTGTTTTTCAGCAATTCAACTTACTGCCCCGACTGACTGCACTTGAAAACGTAGCCCTCCCTTTGGTATACGCAGGCATTCCCAAAAAAGCCAGGAATGAAATGGCGATGGAAGTTTTGAACAAAGTGGATCTTACCGACAGAAGTCATCACAAACCCAATGAATTGTCTGGCGGTCAGTGTCAGCGCGTTGCCATCGCCAGAGCGCTGGTAAACAATCCATCGCTGATCCTGGCTGATGAACCCACCGGAAACCTCGATACCAAGACTTCCTATGAGATCATGAGCATCTTTGCAAAGATTCATGATGATGGCAACACAGTTGTGTTGGTTACCCACGAAGAAGATATTTCCAACTATGCCAAAAGGGTCATCAGGCTTCGTGATGGTTTATTGGAAAGCGACAAAAGAAAGGAAATGGCGAGTGCTGTATAAAAAAGCCCACCCTTTTTGAACAATTATTGATCTGCTTTATTATTGAGGAAAGCATTGGGGAAAATGGCAATGAAAATCTATACCAAGACGGGTGACAAGGGAACTACTTCGTTGATCGGAGGAACAAAGGTTTTGAAATCAAATGAAAGAATCGAAGCTTATGGAACCATTGATGAGCTGAATTCACATATTGGCATGTGCAGAGATCTTATCACTGAACCCCAACTGCAAACATCACTGAAAGAGATTCAGGACAGGCTTTTTACCATAGGGGCAGCCCTGGCCTGTGATCCTGAAAAAGAAAGCCGGATGAAAATCCCCGACCTGAGGCAGGAAGATGTCACAAATCTGGAAAAAGAGATGGACATCATGGATCAACATCTGGAACCCCTCCAGCAATTCATTTTACCGGGAGGCCACCCAACTGTTTCACAGATCCATATCACCCGCTGTGTATGCAGAAGAGCAGAAAGACTGATTGTACAATTGCTTCTGAGGGATCAGGAAAATGATAGCCTTATTGTACAGTATATCAACAGGTTGAGCGACTATCTCTTCATCCTGGCACGTTATGTTGCCAAGTCGTTGAACATTGAGGAAACGAATTGGAATCCCAGAACCTGATTTGCTTATACTTCCCAGTGCCCGTCTCTTAGCCTGAGTACTCTGTTGCTCATGGATGCCAACTCCTCGTTGTGGGTAACAATAACAAAAGTTTGCTTCAGTTCATCTCTTAACTCCAGAAAAAGCCTATGCAAAGAATTGGCATTGGCAGAATCGAGATTACCGGTAGGCTCATCGGCAAAAATGATTCCGGGATCATTGATGAGAGCCCTGGCAACCGCAACCCGCTGTTGTTCTCCACCTGACATTTCTGCAGGACGATGATCTGCCCTGCCTGCAATACCCAGCCGTTCCAGTAAAGCCAGTGCCTTTTTTTGAAGAACTGTCCCGGATTGCCCCGCAATCCAGCCCGGCATGCAAACATTTTCCAATGCGGTGAACTCGGGAAGAAGGTGGTGGAACTGGAAGATAAAGCCTGTGTTTTTATTGCGATAAGTGGCAAGCTGTTTTCCCCTGAGCTGGTCTACTCGGGTACCCATATAATGGATCTCACCCTTATCTGCCTGATCCAACGTACCCAAAATATGCAATAAGGTAGTTTTTCCTGCTCCGGAAGAACCCACGATGCTCAGGATCTCCCCTCGCTCAATGTTCACATCCACACCTTTCAGCACGTGCAGATCTCCATAGTACTTTTCAATTCCTTTTGCTGTCAGCATCTTCAAATTTAATGAAGAAGAATTTGCATCCACTGTTTATTTTATCGTAGTTCTGTTGATATCTGTGATTTGGAGATACCGAATTAACCATTACTTTTGCCGAAAATCAAAAACCGCCACTATGTTCTGGACACTTGAACTGGCATCGTATCTTGAAGACGCTCCATGGCCTGCTACCAAAGATGAGCTGATCGATTATTCTATCAGGAGCGGTGCTCCCATCGAAGTTATTGAGAACCTCCAGGAGCTGGAGGATGAAGGAGATATCTATGAAGGAATAGATGACATCTGGCCTGATTATCCCAGTCAGGATGATTTCTTCTTCAACGAAGATGAATACTAAAAGAAGTATAAAAAAAACCACCTTAAGGTGGTTTTTTTGTCTTTATTCCAGCTGATTCAGAATGTAAGCTTGAAATACAACATCAGTAGTGACAATACCATAATGATGCTGTTGGCCAGGATCATGGCTCGGTCTTTTCCGGTGATACCATAGATCAGCCAGATAGTAACATTGATCAACAAAATCAGGATCATCCACAAAGAAAGATCACCGACCGACTTCGTCTTCCACGCCTGATATACCTGCGGTACAAAAGTAAGAGAACCCGTTACTACACCCACCAAGCCTAAATAATCACGCCATTTCATGATGATACCGTTTATTTATTTTTCCATTTGCTCGATCACAGCATTGGTTACCCCTGTGAAAGAGAACCCTCCGTCGTGGAATAGGTTTTGCATGGTTACCATCTTGGTTAGATCGGAAAAGAGAGAAACACAATAGTTGGCACAATCCTCTCCGGAAGCATTACCCAGCGGGCTCATTTTTTCTGCGTAAGTCACAAAACCATCAAATCCCTTTACTCCACTTCCGGCAGTTGTCCGGGTAGGAGATTGAGATACGGTATTGATGCGAACTTTCTTTTTCACTCCATAATGATATCCAAAGCTTCTGGTTACACTTTCCAGCAATGCCTTGGCATCAGCCATTTCATTGTAATCCGGGAAGACACGCTGTGCTGCGATATAGGTAAGTGCAACTACGCTTCCACCTTCATTGATCGCATCCAGTTCCCACGCAGTGCGCAACACACGATGCAATGACATGGCAGATATATCCAGTGTTTTCTGGTTGAACCCGTAATCGATCTCAGTGTAATGCTTATTCTTTCTCACATTGAGACTCATGCCAATGGAATGGAGAATGAAATCAATCCCCCCTCCAAAATGCTTCATGCTTTCGGTAAAGAGGTTTTTCAGGTCATCCATATTCACCACATCTGCTCCAATGACTGGTGCATTTACAGCTTCCGCCAGCTTATTGATCTCGCCCATTCTAAGGGCAACAGGTGCATTTGATAGAACAAGCTCAGCTCCCTGAGCATGACAGGCCAACGCCGTTTTCCATGCGATGGATTTCTCATCCAGTGCACCGAAAATGATACCTTTTTTTCCTTTGAGCAGTTGATTGGACATGTGCAGTTGTTTTGCGGGCAAAGATAGTGATTAGACGTTAGACGTTAGACTTTAGACGTTAGATGTCAGACGTCAGATACCATTTCCAGCGGCTACTTCCCAACTTCCCCTGCAATCATTTCCCTCGCAGAAGCCAGCACTGCATCACTTGGATTTTCTCCTGCAAGCATACGCGCGATTGTTTGAACCCGTTCTTCGTTTGACAATACCCGAATTCCTGTATTGATATGCCCGTTCTCTTCTTTTTTAAAGACAAAAAGATGCTGAACAGCCTTGGCAGCGATCTGTGGCTGATGGGTAATGGCAATGAGCTGATGGTTTACCGAAAGCTCTTCCATGAGTATACCCACCTGCTTGGCTGCTTCCCCACTGATGCCACTGTCGATTTCATCAAAGATTAATGTTGGCATCTCCATAGAATCTGCCACCAGTGATTTCAGTACGAGCATGAGTCGACTCAACTCACCACCACTGGCAACTTTATGCAAGGGCTCAAACTGACCACTCTTGTTGGCATCAAAAAGAAAATGGACCGCCTCTGTTCCTGAAGAACAAAGAGCTGTGGGTTGCAATTCGATCTTCAAAGCTGCATTGGGCATCCCCACACGTTGCAACAGTAACTTAGTATCAGCTTCAAGTTTTGGCACTTCTCCTTTTCTGCGCTTTTTCAAGAGATCAGCATTCTTCCTTGCTTCAGCTTCCAGCAATCCTAATTGTTTTTCCAATAACACTAGCTCATCTCCCGACCTCTCAAAAACAGATAATTCCGCTGCAAGATTGTCTCGCACAGATACAAGATCATCGATGTTGATCAATCCATGTTTTTTTGCAATTCGCTGCGCAGTTGCCAACCGGTTGTTGAGTTCTTCCATCCGCTTTTCATCTACCGAAACTTTTTCAAACAGATCTTCAAGATCAGAAGTAACATCCTTCAATTCCACAAATGATGCATTGAATCTGTCAACAAGCGCTTGCAAACCTGGATGGAAATGCTGTAAAGCCTCAATCTGTGCAACAATCGATCTCAACTGAGGTAGGAGTGGCTGTTCACCTTCATTCATGATAAAACTCACCTTGCCAATACCGGATCTTACCTGATCAGCATGAGTAAGAATATTCAGCTCATCCTCGATCCCCTTGGCTTCAGCTGCATTCCAATTCAATTCTTCTAATTCCTGCAAGAGAAAAAGCTTATACTCTTTTTCCTTGTCAGCTTTCATCAGCTCAGTCCGAATGGTCTCGATCTTTTTAGCAGTATCCCGATACTGATGATATGCTTTTGAATATTCTCTGAATATTTCTACAGCCCCTGCCCTGGTGTCAAGGAGTTCTTGCTGGAACTGCTGACTCCCCAGTTCAAGGGTATCAAACTGCTGGTGGAGATCGACAAGTTTCTCCGCCACCTGAGAGAGAACAGTCAATGAAACAGGAGTATCATTCACAAATGACCTCGACTTCCCGCTGACCTGGATCTCTCTTCTAAGTATAATTTCCTCATCTTTCTCCAGATCATTTTCTTCAAAGATCTCGCTGAGTCCGTAAACGCCCTTGTTTTGAAAGACTGCCTCAATAATCGTCTTGCTATCCTTGTTTCTCATCGCGGAAGCATCAGCCCGATCACCCAGTGCCAATCCCAAAGCACCCATCAAAATGCTCTTACCGGCACCTGTTTCTCCGGTAATGATGACCATGCCATCTGAAAAATTGATCTCCAGCTGGTTGATGATCGCATAGTTCTGTATAAGGAGCTTTTTAAGCATGCCCAAAAGTAGATTTTTTTTAAATGCATTACCTTGCCATCTTAAACGGAAAATCATGTCTCCCATTCTGCTTTTTTCTTTCGTTTTGGCGTACTTTTTCCTTTTGCTGGGTGTGGCCATGTACACCTCCAGAAATGCTACAAACGAGTCCTTTTTCATAGGAAACAGAAATTCCAATTGGATCTTGGTAGCTTTTGGTATGATCGGCACCTCCCTATCAGGTGTCACTTTTGTTTCCGTTCCCGGCACAGTGGGCAACATCGGTCCAAATGGATTCAACGGATTTGCATATTTCCAGGTCATCATCGGATACATTTTCGGATATATCGTGATCGCACAGGTACTGATCCCGCTTTACTATAAACTCAACCTGACCTCGATTTATCACTACCTGGATCAGCGCTTTGGAAAAGAAAGCTATAAAACAGGCGCCCTGTTCTTTATTATATCCAGAACATTCGGTGCAACAGCACGGCTTTACCTGGTGATCAACGTGCTGCAGATCTTCATACTCGACAGCATGGGTGTACCTTTTGTTTTCACCACTGCCCTGATCCTGCTGATGATTTTATTATACACTTTCAAAGGAGGTGTAAAAACGATTGTGTACACGGATACCCTGCAAACCAGCTTCATGTTGATCGGATTGATCATTTGCCTGATCTATATTCTGAACAACCTTAACCTTTCTTTCGGAGATGCACTTTCGCTCATTGAAAGCAAGGGCTATACCAGGATCTTCGACACCAATATCAACAACAAAAGCTTTTTCCTGAAAAACATCATTGGAGGAGCCGTGATCGCCATAGCAATGACCGGACTCGATCAGGAAATGATGCAAAAAAACATCAGTGTCAGAACTGTGGGGGATTCACAGAAAAACATTTACACGTTCACCATCATCATGATTGTAGTCAACCTCCTGTTCCTCATCCTTGGTGGTATGCTATATCTCTACATGCTCAACAAGGGAGCGGCTTATGAAGGAAAACAATTGCTGCTGGATGGGAAAAATGTCATCGGCGATGATCTTTTCCCTTCCATAGCTCTCTATCATCTGCCCTCAGCAATCAGCATCATCTTTATCATTGCACTCATTTCCGCCCTTTTCCCCAGTGCTGATGGGGCACTCACGGCACTCACATCATCCTTCTGTATCGACATACTGGGCATCCATAAAAAAACTGATGCTACCGAAGCATCCCAGAAAAAAACCAGAATTGCTGTTCACCTGACCTTTGCCATTGTTTTTCTCTGCTGCATCATTTTCTTCAAATGGCTCAATCAGAAATCAATCATCAACATCATCCTTGATCTGGCAGGCTATACCTATGGCCCCTTGCTGGGATTGTTCTTTTTCGGTATTCTCACCAAAAGAAATCTAAATCCGGGATATGCAGTAACTGGAGTTTGTCTGCTGGCTCCTACCCTATGTTATGTTCTGGGCAAATATGCAGCAACCTGGTTCAATGGCTATCAGATCGGATTTGAGATGCTGCTGATCAACGGGCTGCTCACCTTCCTGGGATTATACCTGATCTCTGCAAAATCAAAATGATTTTTTGCATTTCCGCAACACTTGACACTTGCCTCCTCGGCAGGAAGGGTGTAATTTCGCAGGATGGAAATCGTGCTCCCGGCTGCTCATGATTATTCAGTTCAATTCAGTGAAGTGCAAGATGCTTTGCTGCAGGAGATACATGAATACACGCTGGCGCATCATCCAGAATCGCATATGATCAGTGGCCCTGTACAGGGTCAACTGCTGACCATGATCAGCAAAATGATCAGTCCGAGCAGAATCCTGGAGATTGGAACATTCACAGGATACAGTGCACTATGCCTGGCCAAAGGATTGAATGAGCATGGAATGCTCCATACCATTGAATTGCGGGAAGCAGATGCCAAAGTTGCTGGTGCTTTCTTTGGGAAAAGCGACATCGGCAATAAGATAAAGTTGCATACCGGCGATGCCCATCAATTGCTGGAAGAAATGGACGAAGAATGGGACCTTGTTTTTGTGGATGCCGACAAAACCGGATATCTCCGTTATTATGAAAAGCTGATAAGCAAACTTAAACCCAACAGCTGGATGATTTTTGACAATGTGCTGTTTCATGGTGAAGTCCTGAAAGAAAGCATCTCCGGAAAAAACGCAACTGCCATTCACGCTTTCAATGAACATATTGCGAAAGATGACCGTATTGAAAAAGTTTTACTTACTGTAAGAGACGGATTATTGTTGATGAGAAAAAAATAAATGGGAATGATGAGAAAGATAAAAAATATTGTGCTGCTCTTGACAACCCTTGTGGTGGAAATCTCCTTTGTAAGTGGTCAGGATCCTCTTAATGAAAACATCATCAGGTATATCGAAACCTATGCCCCCACAGCAATCAAAGAAATGAACCGCACAGGAGTTCCCGCTGCTATCAAGATCGCACAGGGGATCCTGGAAACAAATGCAGGACAAAGTGATCTGGTACTTAGCTCTAACAATCATTTTGGAATCAAGTGCAAATCGAGCTGGACAGGCGAGAAAGTATACCATGATGATGATGCCCCCGGCGAATGTTTCAGAAAATACCCCAGCGCTGAAGACTCTTATCTGGACCACTCTGATTACCTGAAATCACAACCCCGATATTCATTTCTTTTTGATTATGACCCTGATGACTATTCAGCATGGGCATGGGGATTGAAAAAAGCTGGCTATGCCACCAATCCTGTTTATGCAGAAAGCCTGATCAAATTCATTGAAACGTATAGACTAACAGACCTGCATGAATATCTTGATGAAGACCAAGAAGATCTCGATCTTTCCGAATATTTAGATGCGTTGAGAAATTCGGCTACGTTACCCCCACTCACTCGGGAAAATAATGGCCCACGCGAAAATGATGCATCATCATCCCCCGTCAAAAATGTAAAAAAAACCAATGCTTATCCGAGTGGAATATTCAGGCACGAAGGAACCAAAGCCATCTATGCTGAAAAAGGGACATCATTGCTGGCATTAGCCAAAAAACACAAAAAGCAATTATCCGTACTGATTTCTTACAATAAACTGCCTTCCAGTACTACCAATCTGCTGAAAGATCAGATCGTTTACCTGGAAAGAAAGAAAAAATTAAAAACCTATACCACACATACTGTCAGAAAGGGAGAATCCCTTTACACAATTTCCAGAAAATTCAAGACCACAATTGAAGCCTTGAAAAAAGAAAACAAACTGAAGAACAATGACCTTCAGCCGGGTCAGAAACTCAAGATCAAAAAAACTGCATGAAACAACAGGTACTCGATAAAGTTTTTGTCCCCTACCTCGATCAGCAATCCATCGAGATTGCTGTGAAAAGAATGGCCAAGGAGATCAGTGATGATTACCAGGACAAAAAACCACTTTTTATTGCAATACTGAATGGCGCCTTTATGTTTGCCTCTGATCTTTTCAAAGAAATCAGTATTCCGGCAGAGATCAGTTTTATCAAACTTGCTTCTTACAAAGGCACAAAGTCAACCGGAAACGTAATCACAGCCATCGGTCTGGAAGCAGATGTTTACGGGAGAGACGTGATCATTGTTGAAGACATTGTAGATACAGGAAAAACGCTTTCATCTTACTTACCACAGTTGATGCACCAGCAACCGGCTTCATTGAAGATCTGCTCGCTGCTGCATAAGAAAGAGGCAACCACTCACCCATTGAAAATCGATTATCTCGGTTTTGAGATACCCAATCTTTTCGTGGTTGGCTATGGTTTGGATTACAATGGATTCGGGAGAAATCTCAATCAGATCATGCAGATAGAATCCTGATCAACCAAACATTTCCTTCACCCTGGCAAAAAATCCTTTTTCCGATTTTTCAGGATTGGGTGTGAAATTTTTTGAATCTTTTAATTTTTCAATCATTTCTTTTTCCTCTGCGGAGAGCTCCTGTGGCGTCCATACATTCACATGGATGAGCTGATCTCCCCTTTCATAGGAATTGATTGCCGGAAAGCCTTTGCCTTTCAGTCTGAATATCTTTCCTGGCTGAGTGCCTTGCGGGATCTTGATCTTGGCACGGCCATCGATGGTTGGTACCTCAATGCTTGATCCAAAAACAGCATCTGGAAAACTGATATACAGATCATAGATGACATTTAGATTGTCGCGCTGCAGCTCAGCATGCGGTTCCTCTTCGATCAGCACGATCAGATCTCCGTTGGAACCACCCCTTTCGCCGGCATTGCCTTTGCCGCCCACACTCAATTGCATACCATCCTGAACGCCGGCCGGAATATCTATGCTCACTGTTTCTTCTGCATATACCCTTCCCTCACCCTTACAGGCTCCGCATTTGCTGGTGATGGTAGATCCTTCGCCATTACAAGTGGGACAAGTACCGACCGTTTGCATCTGCCCGAGGAAGGTATTGGTAACCTTTCTAACCTGTCCGCTGCCATTGCAGGTTCCACAGGTTTGCACTGCGTTTTTATCTTTTGCGCCCGAACCGCTGCAAGTTGAGCAGGGTGTATATTTTTTTACTTTGACAGTTTTGCTTGCGCCTTTTGCAATCTCCTCGTAATTCATTTTCAGTTTGATGCGCAGATTGCTGCCCCTTGTACCTCTGGCCCTGCCACCGCTGCTACGCTGTCTGCCTCCACCAAAAAAATTTCCAAAAATATCATCCCCAAATATGTCGCCGAAATTGCTGAAGATATCATCCATGTTCATACCCTGTCCACCACCAAATCCTCTGTTGCCATTGACACCAGCATGACCGAAGCGATCGTATTGGGCTTTTTTGTCCTGATCACTCAAGACCTCATAGGCTTCAGCAGCTTCCTTGAACTTTTCCTCCGATTCCTTATCTCCCGGATTTCGGTCGGGATGAAATTGCATGGCAACTTTACGGTATGCCTTTTTGATCTCATCAGCAGAAGCGGATTTGGAAACCCCCAGTATTTCGTAGTAATCTCTTTTGGACATATTATTTTTTTTCGATGCAGTTTATTTACCCACTACCACTTTGGAGAACCGAATGATCTTATCGTTAAGGGTGTAACCTTTTTCCACTTCATCCACAACTTTTCCTTTCATGTTCTCGTCAGGAACCGGAATTTCAGTAATGGCTTCATGCAGATCGGGATTGAATTCCTCTCCGATACTTTTCATTTCCTTGAGTCCTTTACCATGAAGGATGTTTCTCAGCTTGGTAAATACCAGCTGTATGCCTTCCCTGATCTGGGTGAGGTCTTCGCTTTTTTGCAATTGCTTCTCGGCCCTGTCACTATCATCCATAACTTCCAGCATGGACTGGATCACTTCCTTGCCTGCTGTCTGGATCAATTCGATTCTTTCCTTGGCACTTCTACGCTTAAAATTGTCAAATTCAGCATAAAGTCTGATGAATTTTTCTTTCTGTTCTGCCAGCTCTGCTTTTAATAAGTCTACTTCCTGCTGAACCGGACCTTCAGCAACTTCATCAATTGCAGGCGACTCTTGTTGTTCCATTTCCGGGTTGTTGTTCAAATCTTTTTCTTCCATTTTTCATTGTTTATCCAGCCATAATGCTCAAATGGCTTGCCATACCTCCAAAAAAAGCCAAAATGTCGGTTTCAAATGAAGGAAATGCAAATTTCCGGCATTTCAGTGAAAGTTTACCTTTGCGGGATGAAGAAAGTGGTATTAAAACGCAAAATCAGCAACAGAGTGGTGAATGGTCACCCCTGGATCTTCTCCAATGAGATCGATCTGGCAGAAGATAGTTTGGCAGCAGGAGATATTGCCAGTGTCTATACCTACGACGATAAGTTTATTGGAAAGGGATATGCCAATCCCCAATCGAGGATACCCATCAGGTTGCTTACCAGGGATGCAAAACAAGAGATCAATGCGGCATTCTTTCTGAAAAAAATTGAAGAGGCCTGGAACTATCGAAGAAGGATTGGCTATGAAGAAAACTGCCGGTTGATCTTTGGTGAAGCCGATGGATTACCCCAATTGATCATCGATAAATTCAATGATTATTTTGTGATACAGACCCTGGCGTTGGGAATAGACCGCTGGAAACCGGAGATTGTAGCTGCTTTGAATACAGTATTTCAGCCGAAGGGGATTTATGAAAGAAATGATGTTCCCATTCGGGAATTGGAAGGCCTGGAACAAAAAAAGGGCTTTCTGTCCGCTCCGTTTGATACCAGAATTCCGATCACAGAAAACGGATTGAAATTTATAGTGGATGTTGAGAAGGGTCAGAAGACGGGGTACTTTTTAGACCAGCGCGACAATCGAAGAGCGATACAACATATTGTAAAAGGGGCTGATGTGCTCGGTGCATTTTGTTATACAGGCACCTTTGAGATACACGCCGCCCATTATGGGGCAAAGCATGTGCTGGGCCTCGACATATCGGAGAATGCTGTTGCACAGGCGAGGGAAAACGCAACTTTGAACAACCTGACCAACATCAGTTTCCAGGCCATCAATGCCTTTGATGCACTCAAGCAATGGAGCAAAGAAGGCAAGCAATGGGATGTGGTGATGCTGGATCCTCCATCCTTTACCAAAACAAGAGAAAATATACAAAAGGCAATCAGTGGTTACAAGGAGATCAACTTGAGAGGAATGAAACTGGTAAAGCCCGGAGGTTTCCTCGTTACCTCCTCCTGTACCAACCTGGTTCAGCCAGAACTGTTTCATGAGATCATTGATATGGCGGCAAAAGATGCCAGGCGAACGTTAAGACAAGTTGTCTTTCAGTCGCAATCAGCTGATCATCCGATCATTCATGGCTTGGAGAATACAAATTATCTGAAATTTCTGATCGTTCAGGTACTGTGATCACTTCTCTACCTGAAACTTGCCAGAGTCTATGATTTGTCCATTTCTATCACGGAACTGGAACACATAGATCCCTCTTCTGAATTCAGCAAGATCGATGTAGACATTATTACCGGGCTGATTCATTTCAAACTGTTTTTTACCGGCAAAATTGAAGATGATCAGCGCAGAGGGAGGTGGTGTGGAGTATCGATACTGAATCCTTACAAATGAGCGTGCAGGGTTTGGATAGATGTTCACCACTTTGGGAGTATTGTCGCCCACAGCAACTCTCTTCGTCTGTCCCATTACCAGGGACGACAGGAATATCAGCGCTATGGTAAGAAGTGGTTTCATTGCTATTCGTAGGATAAAATTAGGTTATTTTTAATAATACGGGCGGGGCCAGAGGCCCCGCCCGTAACAACCTACTATAAATCAATTAATTCAAACCAGTCAGGGTATCCTTGATGGCTTCAAAATTGGGCAGATCACCTGCACTTTCCAGTACTTCTGCGTATTGTACCACTCCTTCTTTGTCTACCACGAATGCTGATCTTCTGGAAACCCCTTTCATTTCGAAAACAAACTCATCGTAAAATGCTCCGTATGCCTGAGAAACAGACTTGTTGAAATCTGAAAGGAGTGGGAAATTATATTTTTGCTCATCCTTGAATTTGGCCAGGGTAAAAATTGAATCTACAGAAATGCCAACCACTTCAGCATTCAGACCAGTATAGACATTGAGGTTGTCGCGTACTGAACAAAGTTCATTGGTACATACGCCGGTAAAGGCTTGTGGAAAAAACAGGATCACCAGATTCTTGCCTTGATAATCAGCAAGGCTTACCTTGTTCTTCTCACTGTTGAAGAGTGTAAAATCGGGAGCTTTTTGTCCTTTTTCAATTGCCATAGTTTGATTTTTTAGTGTTGATTCGGTTCTTAATTTTATTTTGGTTGCAAATGTATACCATTAACAATTCAATGCAAGATTCAGTTCGCAATAAGAATCAGAATTTAAAATTTGGGGCAAAGAATGATATCAGCATTCAAGGGGCGATTCATGAACCAAGACATTGACAACTCGAATCCGCCCCGGTTAAGACTTGCCCCTGCCAGTTTTGAGATATTGATGTCGTAACTGAGTCCCAATCCCAATCGGCTTGCCTCTAATTTCATTACCGGAATGATGGCATCCTGATAGCGATAGTAAGTACCTGCATGCACAACTAATCCCTGAGGATCTTCACTCCCTAATCTTCTGGAATAAAGTCCACCAAAAATCAATTCCTTAAAAGGAAGTTGTTGGGCCAGATCACCATGGAAAGTCACATAAGTAATTTCGTCGATGTTTATTTTAACACCGCCGGATATGACCCATTTGGGCAAATGGGTAATGTTTTTGTAAAAAGAATTGAGCGGCTTGTTGAAATGATGATATGCAATGCCCCCAAAAATCAGATGCTGATCATCTGAACCCAACGAGGTATTGTAGCTCATACCAACAGACATATCAGCATAAGAATAACTACCCAGAAAATTTTCTCCATCTGGCAATGCGCCATTGAAATAAAATCCGTCGTACTGACTATTGGTTGTCACCCTTGAACGATCCATATTCCGGTTCACGATCCCGCCCATGAATCCAAGGGAAAGATAGGAAATACGGTCTTTGCTGAGGGATTTGTGGAAATTGACCACCGGCAGCATGTGAACGGTTTTCAGCTGAACAGTTCCTGCTTTGTCGTACAATACTTGTCCGCCAAGTGTGAGAAAGTCTTCTCCTCTTCCAACCTTGAATTTGTATTCAGCGTTGATGGATCCGGTTTGAAATGGATAAGAAACACTGTTCCATTGATTCCTGTAAACTCCCTGCACCCTTACATCGCCTTCATACAATCCTGCAAGTGCGGGATTACGCAACAATGGCGCTTCATAAAATTGTGAAAAATGCAGATCCTGACCGCGAAGATTCAAACTAAAAAAAACAGAAAGACTTAGTGATAGGATTAATATGGTGAAGCGGCTCCTCATCTTACCAAGGTTACATCTCCTTTCAATGTGATGATGTTACCGTTTTCACATACCAGTTCTATCATGTAGACATAAACATCCGGGGTTACAAACTGACCTGCTTTTTTACCATCCCATGCTGCAGACTGGTCATTGGCAAAGAAATTTGTTTTTTGATATACGAGCTGACCCCATCTGCTGAACAATTTCATCGACTTGATCTTTTCTATTCCTCTTCCTCTTGGATAAAAAATCTCATTTTGCCCATCACCATTGGGCGAGAAAGTATTGGGGATGAAGAGGTTCTCTTTGGTACAAGTTGCAAATACATTTACCACATCCTTTGACATACAGCCCTCCTGGGTGTAGGCAAACAAAGTATAGGTAGCAGAATAGGAAAGACTGGCAACAGGAACTTTACAATCTGAGCAATTGAGGAATATTGAAGGAATCCACTGAACACGGGTTACATCAGTTGAATAAGTTGGTCTCATGGTAAAGGGATATCCTGCCATTACGGTAGTATCCCGACCTGCATCTACTGTAGGTAAACTGATCACAGTAACCACAACATCATCGTTTGTTACAAAACAATTATAAGGGTCTTTACCGGTAACGGTATAAGTTGTGGTTTGTGCTGGACGGGCAATGGGAGCAGCAACATCTGTTTTGCTAAGACCGGCCGCTGGTGTCCAGTTATACAATTCAGTTCCTGAAGAAAAAAGCTGAACAGATTCTCCGGCACAAATAAAAGTATCACGCATGGCAGTCACGGTAGTTGGCCGGATCACTTTTACCTTCAAAGAGTCTACACCACTACATCCAACTGCAGAAAATCCTCTAAGGAGATAAACGATATCATTTACTGGATTGATGGTAGGATCGGGGCAATTCAAACAACTGATAGCCGGCGCAGGATCCCACTGATAAGTTTGAGCGCCTTTAGCAGCAAGTTTTATGGGTGTACCCAAACAGAGATTGAAATCAGGACCTACATCCACTACCGGATTTGCATTGACAATAAAATTTTGAAATAGGGTATCTGAACAGCCTTTGCTATTGGTTACATAGAGCCGGAATGGATAAGTACCTACCTTTCGGAAAGGCTGCGGCACGGGGCTTTGCAGGGTAGAGCTATTTCCATTGGTAAAATCCCAAAACCATTTTACGACAGGAGAATTATTAGGCGTTGCTTCAACAGCCTCAAACTGAATGATATCATCCTCACATATCACAGACTTGCTGGTGGAGATAGCAATATCAGGTCTTGCCTGAACCTCAATAATGGCTGTGCGGGTTAACGAATCGAAACAGCCCGATTGTGAACCTGTTGTTAGTTTCACACTATAAAAACCAGGACTGTCATAGAAAGTAGAGGCTGTTGAACCTGATCCTGTTTTGCCA
>JBKCOY010000063.1:0-5260 GCA_046309555.1 Chitinophagia bacterium | reverse complement strand
CTGCGGTGCATTCACAATGATGCGGATGGCAAAAAGATCATAAACCTCTTCAAACTCCACATTCTTTTTTTTCATCTTGTTCCAGATGGAATGGATGGATTTGGGTCTGCCGTGGATCTCATATTCAAAACCGGCTTTGTCAAGCTTTTCTTTCACCGGTTTGATGAATTCATTGATGTAACGAGATCTTTCACGCTTTGTTTCTGCAAGTTTTTTGGCGATGCCCCGATAGATGTCAGGCTCAAGGTATTTCATGGCCAGGTCTTCCAGCTCAGTTTTGAGCATGTACAGACCCATCCTGTGGGCAAGGGGAGCATATACGTACACTGTTTCTGAAGAAACCTTCAGCTGCTTCTCCCGCTTCATGCTGTCGAGCGTACGCATGTTGTGCAATCTGTCGGCCAGCTTGATCAGGATCACACGCGGATCATCTGTCAATGTTAACAGGATCTTCTTGAAGTTCTCGGCCTGCTGACTGGTATTGTTGTCGACCACCGTTGCAATCTTGGTGAGCCCATCAATGATCTTGGTGATTTCCGCCCCAAATTCTCTCTGGATATCTTCAAGGGTGATATCAGTATCCTCTACGGTATCGTGTAACAAAGCGCAGATGGTTGACCTCACGCCAAGTCCAATCTCTTCCACACAGATCATGGCCACCGAAAGCGGATGAAAAATATAGGGTTCTCCACTCTTCCTGCGCATGGTCTTGTGTGCCTCTACTGCCATTTCAAAGGCTGTTCTGATCAACTGCTTGTCCCCTGTTTTCAGCTTGGGTTTCAGCACGCGCAAGAGTGAACGGTATCGCCTAACGATCTCCTTGTTTTCCTGTTCTTCTGTCAGGTCATACAATGGCAAAACCAATTCATTTTCCATCATCTCCATTGTTTCAAATTTACTGAAAAAGGGCTTGATTTCCTTTATTATTCCCCTGAAACCGCTACCTTTGCTGCCCAATTTGAAAAGAGTCCATCCCTCAGGGATTTGCAAATGCGGGTGTGGTGAAATTGGTAGACACGCCAGACTTAGGATCTGGTGCCGCGAGGCTTGGGGGTTCGAGTCCCTCCACCCGCACTGGACTCTTTTCCTTAAAAAAACATTATGGCAACAATCACCAGGGAGACCATTGCTCCGCTTCACGAAAGAATCAACGTAACCGTTCATCCAGCAGATTACAATCCCGGATTTGAATCCTCCCTGAAAAAATATGCGAAGTCGGCCAACATACCTGGTTTCAGAAAAGGAATGGTACCTGCAGGCATTGTAAAGAAAATGTATGGTGCATCTGTTTTTACAGAAGAGGTGTTGCGCAGCATTGAAAGTGAACTGATGCAGTATCTGCAAAAGGAAAATATATCTTACTTAGGACAGCCTCTTCCAGAAGACAACAACGATCCTGCCGGATTCAACATGAATGAACCCAAGGATTATACCTTTTCATTTGAAATCGGACTTCGTCCGGAGTTCAGCATCCCGGATCTTGGCGCTGCAAAAACCACCTTGCACCTTGTTGAAACCACAGAGGAAATGGTGAATGAGGAGATCGACAGGATCAGCCGCCGCCTCGGAAAAATGACCGAGCCTGAATCCATCAGCAACGAGGAAGATGTTTTGAATGTTTCCTTCCAGCCTGCAGATGCTGAAGGAAATGCGGTTGAAGGTGCTGAGAAAAAAGACAACTCACTGCTCCTGAAATATTTCAGCGCAACCATACAAAAGCAATTGCTGGGTAAGAAAAAAGATGAATCAGTGGTATTGCAGATTTCTTCCGCTTTCGAAGACAAGGAAAGAGAGTGGATCGCAGGTGATCTTGGCCTCGACAAAGACAATGCAGAGGATCTGGCCAAACACTATCTGATGACCATCACCAAGATCGCATTTGTAGAAAAGAGAGAATTGAATGAAGAATTCTTCAAAGAAGCTCTCCCCGGAAAAGAGATCACTGCTGAAGATGTTTTCAGAACTGAGATAAAATCACAGATCGAAGCTTATTGGAAGCATCAGGCACAACACCTGCTCGAGCATGAACTCTTCCACATGCTTTCTGAAGACACCAAAATGAGCTTCCCCGAGGCCTTCCTGAAAAAGTGGCTGCTCAAGGGTGGTGAAAAAGAACAAACCGAAGAACAGGTGGAGCAGGACTTCCCAGCTTTCCTCAATCAGTTGAGGTGGACCTTGGTCAGCAACGAAATCGGAACACAGCATTCCGTTCAGGTGAGCCGCGAAGAGATCGTAGACAGCATGCGACAGCAACTGATGGGATATTTCGGATCCATGAACCTGGGTGGCAATTATGACTGGCTCGATAGTTATGTTGAGCGCATGATGAGCGACAAGCAACAGGTGGAAAGTGCCTACCAGCGTGTTTTCAGTTCAAAAGTACTGGCATGGGCAGGATCACAGGCAAAACCTGTTGAAAACAAAGTAACTGCAGCAGAATTTGCGGAATTGCAGGGAAAGCATAAACATTAGAATAGACATTTTGTCTGCTTTTCCCCTGGGCATAGTATTTGGTCAGTATTTGTATTAATTTGCCACAACAAAGCAGCAGACCATGAATCTTGGAAAGGAATTTGAAAAATTTGCGATAAAGGACAGGGGAATTTCCAGCAATACCCTGCATGGATACACCAACCACATGGTGACCAACCTTACTCCCAACATCATTGAAGAGAGACCCATGAACATAGCCGTCATGGATGTGTACAGCAGGCTGATGATGGACAGGATCATCTTTTTGGGTTATCCCATCACCGATGAGGTAGCCAATATCATCACAGCACAATTGCTGTTCCTCGACAGCACTGATAGAACCCGCGATATACAGATGTACATCAACAGTCCCGGCGGTTCTGTATACTCAGGCCTCGGCGTATACGACACCATGCAGTATGTAACCCCGGATGTTTCTACCATTTGCATAGGAGTAGCAGCCAGTATGGCAGCAGTACTCATGTGCGCCGGAACAGCTGGAAAGCGCACGGCACTGAAACATTCCCGCATCATGATGCACCAGCCTTCAGCCGGAGCAGGCGGACAGGCAAGTGACATTGAAATCACCGTTTCACAGGTTAAGAAACTCAAGCAGGAGTTGTATGAAGTGGTATCTCAGCATAGCGGTCAGGATGCAGAGAAAATAGCAATGGATTTTGATCGTGATTTTTGGATGACTGCTCAGGAAGCCAAAGAATATGGACTGGTAGATGAAGTATTGCTCCTGAATCCTAAAAAGAAGAAAGCTTAATTAGAAAAGTATGAAAACGCAAAATATTTCCCCTTTCAGAATGGATGAAGAGAATGAGCCTGCAGAAAAGGACAATGTGATGGAGAACATGGTTTCGGGTGCAAGATTTGACAAGAAATTCATTGAACAACGCAAGATTTTTCTCTGGGGAGTGGTAGACGACAAATCTGCCAAAGACATCACCGCAAGGTTGATGTTCCTGGATGCTGTAGACCCTGGCAAAGAGATCAAATTTTACATCAACAGTCCGGGTGGCGTGGTTACCAGCGGCATGGTCATCTATGACACCATGCAAATGATCAAATCCCCCGTTTCTACCATCTGCATGGGAATGGCTGCTTCTATGGGTTCAATTCTTTTGAGTGGCGGTAAAAAAGGAAAACGATTCATATTCCCACATGGAGAAGTCATGATTCATCAGCCTTCAGGTGGCGGACAGGGAACTTCAGCCGATCTGGAGATCATGGCTGAGCAAATCAGAAAAATCAAAGCACTGGGAGCAAAAATCCTGGCAGATAACTGCGGACAAACATTTGAAAAAGTAATGAAAGACTTTGACCGTGATTACTGGATGAATGCAGAAGAGTCTGTAAAATATGGTATCGTGGATGGTGTAGTATCTTCGCTTTAACGAAACCCCAAAAAGCCAATGGCCAAATCAACCTTACATTGCTCTTTCTGCGGAAGGCAAAGAGATGAAGTGAAGATCCTCATCGCCGGTCAGGATGGCCATATCTGCGAAGCTTGTGTAGAACATGCCCGTGAGATTGTACAGCAGGAAGTAACAGCAAAACAGGAGAACAAATCAGGTTATAAGCTCTCGGTAAAAAAGCCCATTGAGCTCAAATCCCATCTTGATGAATATGTGATCGGACAGGATGAAGCCAAAAAGATCCTATCTGTTGCTGTTTACAACCATTACAAAAGATTAAATCAAGGCAAGGCCTCAGCAAAAAATAAAAAAGCTGGTGATACCGCTGATGAAATCGAAATCGAGAAAAGCAATGTGATCATGGTGGGAGAAACCGGCACCGGTAAAACCCTCCTGGCCAAAACCATTGCCAAACTACTCAATGTGCCATTTGCCATTGTTGATGCCACCGTATTTACAGAAGCCGGTTATGTTGGTGAAGATGTGGAAAGCATTCTCACCCGTTTGTTGCAGGTCTGCAACTATGATGTGGAAGCAGCAGAATCAGGAATTGTATATATCGATGAGATTGATAAGATTGCAAGAAAAAGCGACAATCCATCCATCACCCGTGATGTGAGCGGCGAAGGAGTACAACAGGGTTTGCTGAAATTACTCGAAGGCACTGAAGTACTGGTACCCCCTCAGGGTGGAAGAAAACATCCTGACCAAAAACTGATCAAGGTAAATACCCAGAATATTCTCTTCATTTGTGGGGGTGCTTTTGATGGAGTCGACAAGATCATCTCAAGAAGAGTGAACACCAATGCCATAGGGTTCAATGTCAATAAGGATTTGCAGGATGCCATGAAAAGTAATCTGTTGAAATTTGTAAATGCCCAGGACCTGAAATCATTTGGCCTTATTCCTGAACTGCTGGGCAGACTGCCCATAGTCACCTACCTTGATCCGCTCAATCCTTCAACGTTAAGATCAATCCTCAGTGAACCCAAAAATGCACTGATCAAACAATACAGAAAACTTTTTGATCTGGAAGGGATTGAGCTTACCATTGAAGATGCGGTTCTCGACTTCATGGTTGAGAAGGCCATGGAATTCAAGCTGGGAGCAAGGGGGCTAAGATCTATCTGTGAAAGCATACTCACAGATGCCATGTTTGAACTCCCCTCTGCATCCGTAAAGGAATTTAACCTGACCCTGGAGTATGCCAGACAGAAATTCGATCATGCCAGATTGAATATCCTAAAAGTGGCCTAGCCATGAAAGAACTGATCGAGCAGCTCAGGAAAGAATTGAATCTCTCGGAAGATCAGGCACTGAAAGCCATCAACATCATCAAAGAATTCGCCAAGAAAAAACTCCCC
>JBKCOY010000062.1:0-3737 GCA_046309555.1 Chitinophagia bacterium | reverse complement strand
ACAGTGCAGCTGCATCGGTTGTTCTGATCAGCACCATGTTCAGCCATTTTGAAGTGCATAGAATTTCAACCTTACCTGATTTTCGAAGACTATCCAGGTATGCCGGATTAACGGGTAAGTCGGCGCTATCAATGGCTATTTTGTATGTCAACTTTCGTTGGATACTTTCAGAAGATAAAAAGGCAGAGGGATTTCCGAGAAGATAAGGTGTTCCTTTTTTATCAGTCAGTTCAATAAGGTGTCTTGAATATTGACTGTTGGCATTAAAGCATATATGAAGCAATGCAACCAGCAACAATGATCTCATCATCAGAAGTTATGTGATAAGATGGTTAGCTTTATGCCATAACTATTGGGTTCGTAGTACCCTGAGGCAGATGAGCCATTTGCAGGCTGCCAGGCTTCATGAAGAAATTCTTTATAAATTAATCCAATACTTTTTGAGTAAACTTCCTTGGAAATGGTCTTTTCAAAATAAAAACTTTTATTTGTAGGGGTTCCAATGCTATCATTTCTTTGGTTTACCGTCACTGTTTCTGTATATGAAATTCCATTAACCGTATACGGTCTTCTTACATTTTCATAAACAAATCTCCAGTCGGAGAGATATTGCAATTCTACAATGCTGCTATTTATGAAACTTGTGCCATTCCATTGGACTCCTGTTGATAGGGGAGATGCCAGTTTGATGAACCTAAGGTTATTTTCTACCAATTCCAGTCTTTTTTGGGTGCTGTCATAGGTAACCAGATAAGAGTAGGTATCGATCCATTTTGTTGTGTCTAGTTGCGATCTTACACTTCTTCGAACTTTATATGAAGGTCTTCCAAGATTGTCTGTAATGATTGAGTCGATTCGATCTCTCATTTTATAGGATCGGATTGTTTTAACAGTGCCAAGATTTACGAAAACTGTTGAATCAACCTGATAGGTTATGATATTTCCGACTTTTAGCGGATAGTAGTCTGTAAGTATTTGTGGCTTGAGCACATCAATCTCTTTTGTACATGAGAGAATGGCTGTGCAGATCAGTATGAATGTGACTATATGTTTAATTTTACCGATCATAGTGTCTTTTGGATGATTCCTCCCCCGATCACATCATCCCCTTCGTAGAAGACAGCGGATTGGCCAGGAGCAATTCCTTTTGCATTTTCATAGAATGAAACGCGAATTCCACCCTCATTATTATGGAGAAAAGCACTGTTCCCGTTGTCTTTGTATCTTATTTTAACATCTGATTCCATGCCGTCAATGATAGATGGGTATTTGATCATGTTTATTTTTGATACCTGCATTTCCAGTTTCAAAAGATCGTCCTCATCGCCCAGCACTACCTGATTGGTGTTTGGATCGATGGCGGTAACAAATGCTGGTTTCCCGAGAGCAATATCAAGCCCCTTTCTTTGTCCGATGGTATAGAATGGGTATCCCTTGTGTTTTCCCAGTATTTTTCCGTTTTTATCTACAAACAGCCCATCTTTTACCTTCTCTTCCAATCCATCCACATTGCGTTTTAAAAACCCCCTGTAATCATTGTCTGGAACGAAGCAAATCTCATAAGATTCGCTTTTTTTAGCCAGTTCCGGGTAACCCATATCATGGGCCATTTGTCGGATCTCTGTTTTACGGTAGCCGCCGAGTGGCAAAATTGTTCTGCTCAACAGATCCTGTTCCAATCCCCATAGTACATAGCTTTGGTCCTTGGTTTGGTCCAGTCCTTTGCTGATCACAAATCGATTGTTTTCTTCTCGGATCTTGGCATAGTGCCCTGTAGCAATATGATCACAACCCATCGCATTGGCTCTTTTCAGTAGCGCTCTCCACTTTATGTGGGTATTGCACATAACGCAGGGATTGGGCGTTCGGCCAGCCATGTATTCGTCTATGAAGTTTTCAATGACAAATCCTCCAAACTCTTCTCTTATATCCAGTATATAGTGAGGGAAACCATGGTGAACAGCAGCTGCCCTTGCATCATTGAATGAATCAATATTGCAACAGCCTGTTTCTTTCTTAGAGCCTCCGGATCCAGCGTAATCCCATGTTTTCATGGTGATGCCAATCACCTCATAGCCTTGGTGATGAAGCATGAGGGCCACAACGGTGCTGTCAATTCCTCCGCTCATCGCTACCAAAACCTTACCCTGTCTGCTCATTTCAATTATTTAGTGCAAAGTTAATACAAAATGGCAGGGAAGGAGACGAGGTTAGTCGATCAGGTTGTTTTTGACTGCATAAAACACGAGACCCGCCGTGTTTTTGAGCCCAAATCTTTCCATTAACCTGTCTTTGATGGATTCCACAGTTCTGGGGGAGATTTCCATTTTTTGTGCTATTTCGGCAGCAGTATATTCTCTGCAAAGCAACTGAATAACTTCTTTTTCTTTATCGGAAAGAACTATCTCGCTGTTGAGAGAGGGTATGGTTTTGTTCCGGTTATTGGTCTTTTTTAGCAATACCCTGTTTACGAAATTGTTCAGATAATATCCTTTGGCCATTACTTCCATAATGGCTCTTTTGATTTCACTGGGATCAGCATTTTTGAGCAGATATCCATTTGCGCCATTTTCCATGAGGTGTGACACAAAACGTTCATCTTCAAACATGGTGAGAATCAGAACTTTTACATCAGGGAATCGGCGACTGACTTCCTTGGTAGTTTCTATCCCGTCTTTTGTTGGCATGCGGAGATCCATCAACACTACATCAGGTTGCTCTTGCTCAAGCATGCTGAGTAATTCTTCTCCATTTTCAGCTTCAAATATGAAGGAGATGTTCGTGTATTGTCGCAGCGAAAGGATCACTCCTTTTCTGAAGATCTTGTGATCATCTGCAATGCCTACCCGAATGATGTTCATATATATTCCGGTCCGATTATGTGTCTTGCAAAGATAGGGTATCAGCCCATAGCTTCAGGGCTTAACGGCATTTCAAGGGTAACCTTATAGAATGTTTGTGATCCATCCCTTTCAAAATGAATATTGCCTTCCAGCACTTTCATTCTGCTTTGGATATTTTTTAATCCCAATCCTACAGAACTTTTGTTCATTTTTTCGAAATCCGACTGGGTGATTCCCTTTCCATCATGGTGCAGCCTCACATAAAATTTACCATCACTTATGTTTTGCGTAAGATGGATAAAACTTGCATTGCTGTGTTTGAGTATGTTGTTAACCAGCTCCTGGGCTACCCTGAAAATGAGCAATTCTCTTTGTGGTAGCATCCTTTCACGATAATCATGGAATTTACAGCTGGCGTTAATGGCACCGGAACCACTGATTTTTTGGAAAAGATCATTAACTGCTGATTCAAGACCAAAGTTTTTGAGGGTAGGGGGCATGAGGCTGTGGGAAATGTTCCTGATCAGCTGAATGGTATCATCTATGATCTGTTTGGCATTGTAGATGCTTTGCAATTGAGTGGCCACATCTTGGTTGACAAGGTTATCGTTCAGATAAAGACGGGCTGTGGCAAGCAACGGTCCGGCATCGTCATGCAGGTCGGCGGCAATCCTCTGTCTTTCCTCTTCTTGCCAGCGTATGGAGGCATTCAGCAGTATCTGTTGCTGCTCTTCTTCCATCCTTTGCAGTTGATGCTGGTACTTAATCACCTTCCTCTGGTGAAACACAATAAATGCAACCAAACCTATGGCCAACACCAACATACCCATGGTGCCGAAGATCAGCACGGTGGATACACTTGAAGGGGTTTCTATGGCTTGGAGAAAGTACATT
>JBKCOY010000061.1:0-9169 GCA_046309555.1 Chitinophagia bacterium | reverse complement strand
GTTTACAGAAGTAGTTTTTTCCAGAACAGTTTGTCCTGATGCAGTAGTCCACTGCACTTCATTCCCATTCAGGTTGAACGTACCCAGGTGATCCGGAAATTCCGGATGATCAAAAACCAATTCATTGGAACTATTTTTCCCAAATCGATTCTCTCCGGGCTTGAGCCAATATAATCCCGCCAAGTTCACCCATCCATTGGCAGCTTTCAAACTCTCCAATCGTTCCGCATCCCATGCTTTGATTTCAGCAGTGTATGACTTTTTATTTTCTTGTGCAGAAAGATCAGAGAACAGGCTGATGAAAAAAGCGATCATACCCCAAACAGTTAAGCGATTCAACATCATGATGCAATTAAGGGGTAAAATTATATGATTATTTATTACTATGCTAATTTAATAGACTATTCTATCTCCCAATTCCCATCTCCTAGTTCCTTCCATAAGATACAAACGCTAACCTCTTGCTTTCCGGACTCCACGAAGGAACATTGATCGTTCCTTGTCCACCATAAAATACCGGCGTCAGATCACTGATCTTGCCCGACTTCAACTCCATCAGCCTCAGCTTTACATCTCTGCCGAAAGGATGCTGCTGTTGTTGATCCTGCAGATAAGAAATCATGACAATCCATTTGCCATCAGGCGAGGGATGAGCAAACCAGTTGGAATACGCATCATTGGTGAGTTGCTTTTTGTTTTTGCCATCAGCATCCATTCTCCAGATCTCCATGCTCCCATCTGCATAGGAATTATAATAAATGGTCTTGCCATCAGGAGAGTATTCCGGACCATCATCCAATCCCTTTTCGGTTGTAAGCCTTTTCTCCTCACCTCCATCAATGGAGATCGTATACACATCGTACTCTCCATTTCTCTCCGCACAATACGCCAATGTTTTGCTGTCGGCACTCCAGCCATGCCAATAGGAGGGCGAGCCTGATGTAATCCTGCGAGGTGTTCCCCCTTCGATGGGAAGTACATAGACAACGGATTTACGAACCGGTTTACCATTGGCACTGTCAACAACCGGACTATGACTGATGGCGAGCCACTTGCCATCAGGGGAGATACCATGGTCATTGTTGCACTTATCAGCAAAGTCTGTATTCAATTCTTTGAAATCTGCATTGTGCTGAAGCGATTTGCTATAGATCCTGCCATCCCTGTTCAGCAACAGATGTGTTCCGTCTTTCGACCAGTTGGGAGCTTCATAATGTGCCATACCCTGCCAGATCGTATCGATTTTTTTTGATTTGATATCGATGGTATGGATCATGGAATAAACCTTGCCGGGCTGCTGGGCAGCAAGTCCCAGAGGGAAAAATACAAGCAGGAAGAAATTTTTCATATCATCCGATTATATGATTAAGTTACTGAAAAGAATAATTGCAGGACAATAAAAGAAAGTATAAAGCATTAATGGAATGAATTGGCTGTTTTCACTTGCCGCCGACTTTAGTCGGCGGAGAGAATAAGATTAAGATAATTACTATACTTTGTCTATTAAGCATAAGAACTCAATTTTCCGCCGACTAAAGTCGGCGGAGAGAATAAGTTTAATATAATTACTATACTTTGTCTATTAAGTATAAGAACTCAATTTTCCGCCGACTAAAGTCGGCGGAGAGAATAAGTTTAAGATAATTACTATACTTTGTCTGTTAAGCATAAGAACTCAATTTTCCGCCGACTAAAGTCGGCGGCAATTGAAAACAGCCTCCAGTGACATAAAATAATGTGATTGAATTGAGATCTCACGCTCGCGCGGGATGACAAGGTAGTGTGTTGGGAATGACGATTATTAATTATGATGGAGAAGTTGAAGGGGTTGAAGATAAATACTTAAACTTCTTCAACCCCCTCAACCTCTTCAACCTCATCATCCATTTACTTATATTTGATCATGCTTCGACTACTGCTGGCATTATGCCTCCTCCATACGACCCTGCCTGCAAAAACTCAGGATACTATCCGATGGATCCGGAGCAGTCAGCTCGAAAAAGAGGGCTATTATCAAAATCCCGGCTTCACACAACATGCAATCAGCACTGGGATCATCATGGATAGCGACACCACTGCAACACTTCATTATCTGAAGATCAACAACCCTCATGCAAACAATATTGTGCTTGCCAAATGGAAAGGAGATACTTTGTATAAAACAGGAGATTTTCTACCCTTTCAAAACAGACCAGTATATTTCTGGGATTTTGTACTTCCCATTCAAACCAAGGGATGGAAAAATGATTCATTGGTACTAACAATCGATAACAGCGGTGAAACACAGGTCTTCTTTCTTGAGCTGCTAAAAGAACAGGAGTTTGAAAAAATAAAATCCCGCGACACCTTCATGTTTGGGGGACTCCTTGCCTACGCCATCTTTTTTGCCGGCATGTTCATCACGTTAGGATTGCTGAAAAAAAACTGGAACAACATCATCTTTGGCACTTATGTTCTTTTCTCCATGTTTTGGGTATTCAATATTGAAGGAGTGCTCTACCAGTTCTTATGGAATGAAAATATTTTTTTTCAACATGCCTCCAGGGTATTTTTTTCAAGCATCACAATCGGACTTTTTGTACTCTATTTCATCAATTATTACCGGGACATCATTCATTCATTGGCACGGAAAGTCTTTTATGCATTTGTGGGGTTTTTTGTAGTCCGTCTCTTACTCGTTTTGCTGCTTCCTGGCATACGATTGAATACCGGACCAAAGTTTATCCTGCTGTTGATTGGTACCTTGATCATTATTGCAGGTCTTGTATTACTACTTATGTATCTGGTATTGTTATTCCGAAAAAAGGATCTCATTTTTCACAACCTGGGAACAGCCATCTGTTTTATTTTCATATTGAAGGAAGGTCTGAAATTAACTGGCATAGATATTTCTCCTTTCCCAAAACAAGATGATTATGTTTCCATCATCACACTGGTTTTTATTCTGACCACCATTGCTATTGCTAATATTCAATCCTACCGAAGACAGAAAAAGTATCAAATCAAAAAAGACCTGGAGGACTCCCGAAAAAAAGACAAGGAGATCTCTGATCGTATTCTGGAAGCTCAGGAAAACGAAAGGTCAGCAATCGGAAAAAATATACATGATCAGATAGGAGGACTGCTTGCGGCAATGAAAATTCAACTGGAAACATTGAAAATGCAAGGAACTGATATCCCTGTAAATGAAAGTGAAAAACTGATCAGGATGGTCGACAACTGCAGCAACGAACTGTATACCATCGTTGATGATCTTTCTGCACCTGAATTTCAGGAGCAGGATCTTTCTTTCATCATTCAGAACAGAATTGATCTGTATGAAGAATCTACTGGAATATGCTTTGGTTTCGAATCTTCACCGTTCAACATAGATCTTCCCAGGGGATTGAATATCTATCGTATTGTCTGCGAACTGATCGCCAACTCCATCCGGCATGCGCAATGCCAGAACATTTTCCTCCAGATCAAAAAAGAAAACGAACATATTCACATATACTATGTTGATGATGGAATCGGATTTGATGTTGAGAAAGTAAATTTGCATCACGGCATCAACAACATCAAAAGCAGACTAAGTTTCATGAATGGGAAAATGGAGATGGAAAGCAGACTTGGAAAAACCTCTTTCAGCATCTACATACCGATAGCGTAACATGGAGAAGAGATCTATATACTTGTGCGACGACCATCAACTTTTTCTCGAAAGCTTTGAGATCTTCATCAGTCTGCAACAGGGATATTTTTGTATCGGACATTCCGATGATGCTCAAAAAGCATCGGATGATATTGCCAGCTTAAAGCCGGATATCATTCTTGTCGATTATCACATGAAGGAAACCAATGGGCTTCAGTTACTGGAGAAATTGAGATCGCTGCATCCTGATGCACACTATTTCATGCTCACCATGAGAAGAGATGCAGCCCTTCGAAACCGTTCTTCCGAACTTGGAGCAAGAGGGTATCTGCTGAAAACGATTGGAGCAGAAGAAATGATAAAAATATTTGATCAGGTCTGTTCCGGCGAAATTCAGTTTTACGACTCCCTTTCAAAATTTACAATTGACACATCCGGCAACAATAAAAAAAGGCTCACTGACAGAGAACTGGAAATCGCGCGTTTGGTCTGCCAGGAATATTCCAGCGAAAAAATCGCCATGGAACTCAACCTCAGTCTGCATACCATCAACACCCACCGGAAAAATATTCTGAGAAAGATTGATGCGAAGAATGCGATTGATTTGATGAATTACTTGAAGAGTTTGGGAGGGTGAGTTGGTTGAAGTAGTTGAAGGGGTTGAAGAGGTTTAAGTAACAATCCTCAACCTCTTCAACCCCTTCAACTTCATTACATGCCATATTCACTCAGAAACTTAATCCTCATGATCTTCAGCTGCTCCCATTCGAGATCGAGATCGGACAACTCTTCGCGGGCTACATCGAGACTGCTGGTTTCACAACTCTTGAAATATTCAATGATATCATCCTGATGATCTTCGTCAACCATCTGATCGATCGCATAATTGAGATTCAGTTTTGTGCCGCTGGCTACAATCGTTTCCATGGCTTCCAATAACTGCTCCATTTTCATGTCGCGGTTCTTGGCAATGGTATCAAGTGATACTTTTTTATCTACCTGCTGAATGATGAAAACCTTATCACCACTCTTGTTCACCACACTCTTCATCACAAAATCGTCAGGCTTCACCACCTCATTCTCTTCAACATATTTTGCGATCAGGTCGATGAATTTTTTACCATAGCGAATGGCCTTCCCCTTGCTTACACCGCTGATCTTCTCCAGTTCTTCCAGTGTAGTGGGATATTGCGTGGCCATGTCTTCCAATGATGATTCCAGGAAGATCACAAATGGCGGAAGCTTTTTTTCCTTCGCAAACTGCTTGCGCAGATCCTTCAGCATTTCAAAAAGCTTCACATCCGTTGTGGCGGGACCAGCGGCTGCAACTGTTTCCTCATCGTCTTCCATCGCATCCTCATAGAAGTTGCCCATGACCATTTCGAAGGAAGTGGGCTTTTTCAGGAAGGCTTGTCCTGCCTTGCTGATCTTCAAAATGCCATGCTCCGTAATATCCTTTTCCAGCAATCCCTCCAGCAACATCTGCCGGATGAGGGATGTCCAGTAATGATCCGGCTCATCAGCACCTATAGAAAATACAGGCAACTCATCATGCCTGTACATCTTGATCTGGGGTATCAGTCGACCTAACAAAATGTTCAATACATAATCCGCAGCGAACCTTTCATCCAATGCTTTGATCACCTTCAACACCTTGACTGCATTGGCCTTTGCTTCAACACTTTCTTTGGGATGCAAACAATTGTCGCACTTGCTGCAATTCTCATCGCCATAACGCTCACCAAAATAATTCATCAGCACTTTTCTTCTGCACTGTCCGCTCTCCGCAAAAGCTACCATCTCATCGATCAGCTGTGCTCCCACTTCGCGTTCACTCAATGTTTTATCTCTTAGGAAATGTTCCAGCTTGGAAACATCTTTGTGCGAGTAGTAAAGAATACATTTTCCTTCCATCCCATCTCTTCCGGCTCTTCCCGTTTCCTGATAATAATTTTCAAGACTCTTGGGGATATTATAATGGATAACGAAACGGATATCAGGCTTATCGATGCCCATGCCAAATGCGATCGTGGCTACGATCACCTGCATGTCCTCATTCAAAAACTGGTCCTGTCGCTCTGCCCTCAACTTGCTGTCGAGTCCCGCATGGTAAGCTACTGCCTTGATACCATTGACCGTCAACAGCTCTGCCAGTTCTTCGGTTGTTTTCCTGTTCAGGGTATAGATGATACCGCTCTTGCCGCGATTGTCACTGATGAACCTGACGATACCCTTTACGGTCATGTCCTTTTTCACCTTGGGCCTGATCTCGTAATCAAGGTTAGGACGGTTGAAGGAGGAAATGAAGATCTGTGGTTTTCTTAACCCGAGATTATGAACGATATCCTGCTGCACCTTGGGCGTGGCCGTGGCAGTGAGTGCAATGACGGGCGCCTTTTCATCTATCTGGTCCATCATCTCCCTGAGCCTGCGGTATTCCGGACGAAAATCATGTCCCCATTCGGAGATGCAGTGCGCCTCATCCACTGCAAAAAATGAGATCTTGAGGTCGCTGAAGAAGTCCAGGTTCTCCTGACGGGTCAGGGTCTCCGGCGCCACGTAAAGCATTTTGGTCTTCCCACTGTTCAGATCATCATGCACTTCCTTGATCTCCTTTTTGGAAAGGGTGGAATTGAGGAAATGGGCCACGTTGTCCTTGCTGCTATAGCCCCTGACCAGATCGACCTGGTTTTTCATGAGAGCGATGAGGGGGGAAACCACGATGGCGCAGCCTTCGCTGATCATGGCTGGCAACTGGTAGCAAAGGCTTTTACCCCCACCGGTGGGTTTGATCACAAAAGTGTCGTTTCCGGCCAACAGGTTCTGGATGATGGCCTCCTGATTGCCGCGGAAAGCATCAAAACCAAAATATTGGCGTAGGGGACTGAGTAGGTCGACCCCTTTGGATGCGGAGGATGCTGTTTTCTTGGTTTTGGAAGCCGGCATGGTTATTACGAAAAGATAACAAATTTAACCCATTTGAGGGAGAATTCCTTCGTGGCTACTCCTGCAACCATATCATAATTATGGTACTTTTGCAGGGCTCATGCAACAGAATTCAATACTGGCAACTGCCATCAATACCCTGAAGCTGGAATCGGAGGCCCTGCTCGAGATGAGCAACCGTCTTGGGGCTGATTTCGAAAAGGTGATCAGATTGTTGCAGCACATGAAAGGCAGGCTGGTTGTTTCCGGCATCGGTAAAAGTGCCATTATTGGCCAAAAGATCGTAGCTACCCTCAACAGTACCGGAACCCCGGCTATTTTTATGCATGCTGCGGATGCCATTCATGGCGACCTGGGCATGGTGCAACAGGATGATGTGGTGATGATCATTTCCAAGAGCGGGGAGAGTCCCGAGATCAAGGTGCTTGTTACACTGATCCAAAACTTCAACAACCCTATCATCGCGATGGTGGGCAATCTTTCGTCCACCCTGGCCCGTTCGGCCAATCATATTCTCGATACCACAGTAAGCCAGGAGGCTTGTCCCAATAACCTGGCCCCAACCTCCAGCACTACGGCCCAGCTGGCCATGGGCGATGCCCTGGCGGTCTGTCTGATGGAGGCCCGCGGTTTTGGTTCGGAGGATTTTGCCAAGTTCCATCCCGGCGGTGCACTGGGCAAAAAACTCTATCTGCGTGTGGCCGATCTGAGCAAGCTGAATGAAAAACCTGCCGTGGCAGCTGCAGACAGCCTCAAGCAGGTGATTGTGGAGATGACCAATAAAAGATTGGGATTAACCGCAGTACTGGGTGAAGATGGGAAACTGGCGGGAGTGATTACTGATGGTGACCTGAGGAGGATGCTGGAGAAAGGAGCGGATGTGCAGGACACAACGGCGGCCGACATCATGACGGCACATCCCAAAACCATATCACCGGATGCATTGGCGGTAGATGCATTGGATAGGATGAGGAAGAACAACATCACGCAATTGCTTGTAGCCGAAGGAAAAGAATACGAGGGAGTGATACATTTACATGACCTGATCAGAGAGGGTCTTATATAATTACCAACGATGATGAACAACAACCATTATGTAGCGATCATGGCCGGTGGCATAGGCAGCAGGTTCTGGCCGATGAGTCGCACTTCCTATCCCAAACAATTTCTGGACATCCTCAATACTGGCAGAACATTGATACAGGGAACGTATGATCGTTTCAGCAAGTTCATCCCAAAAGAGAATATATATGTGGTAACAGCGGAAGAGTATGTAGAGATCGTGAAAGAGCAGTTGCCTGAATTGCCGTTGGCAAATATTGTTTCTGAACCCTCAAGAAAAAATACTGCGCCTTGCATTGCCTACATTTCTTATAAGCTGAAGAAGCTGAATGAGAAAGGAGCGTTGATCTGTGCGCCTGCCGATCACATCATATTAGATGAAACTGCATTCACCAAGGTTTGTCTGGAAGCGCTGAGTTTTGTAACACAACACAAGGCATTGATCACGCTGGGCATCAAGCCAACGCATCCGAACACTGGCTATGGATATATTCAGTTTGAACAACAGCCGGCGAGCGACAATGTATACAAGGTGAAGACCTTCACGGAGAAACCGAATACCGAACTGGCCAGAACCTTTGTTTCGAGCGGAGAATTCTTGTGGAATGCCGGCATCTTTGTATGGCAGGTCAGCAACATCGTATCAGCCTTTCAAAAATACCAGCCTGAGTTGTCGGAATTGTTTGATGCTGAGCTTGCTCAATTCAATACACCGAAAGAGAAAGAGGCGATCGAGAAGATTTATCCCCAGTGCACCAATATCTCGATCGATTATGCCATCATGGAGAAGGCTGATAATGTTTACATCATTCCTTCATCCTTTGGCTGGAGTGATCTTGGCACCTGGAATTCAGCGCATGAGAACATGGAGAAGGATTATCTCGGCAATGCTGTTGCTGGTAGTGATGTGATCGTGATCGATGCCAAAGACAATATGGTGCATGTACCCAACCACAAGCTGGTTTTATTACAAGGCCTGAATGATTATATCATTGTTGATACTGAGGATGTGCTCATGATCTGCAAGAAGGACAAGGAGCAGGAGATCAAGCAGTATGTAGCGGAGGTGAAGCGGAATAAGGGGGATAAGTATTTATAATGTTATTTCGCTTTTAGTATTTCATTCAATATCGGTACCGGATCATAATAAACTTTACTGCTAAAAGGATTTATTTTTGAAATCGAAAAATGAAGATGCGGAGGAGTTGTTCGTGCATTTCCTGTTTTCCCCACAGTACCGATTTGTTCCTTTGAATCAATGATTTCGAATGTTTGGGCCTCTATTTTATCAAGGTGGGCATAATAATACATTCTAAAATCCGGTCCCAATATCAAAACAACATTCCCACCCAATTTCAATACACCTGTAAATAGCACGAATCCCCTTGTTAGAGACAGAACAGGGGTTCCTTTAGGTGCAAAAATATCTACGCCTTTGTGTTTATGACCAACCCTTGGTGCACCGAATGAGTTTTGATCATAATCCCTTTTGGTAGCTCCCTGAACAGGAAATGACATTTGTTGGTG
>JBKCOY010000060.1:0-22126 GCA_046309555.1 Chitinophagia bacterium | reverse complement strand
TATTGAAGGGCCCATCGGTGTGATGGGTCGCTTCGGCATCAGCGATGCCGGCTTGGTGGTTGCAGTGTATAGCAAAGTTCCTTCGCTGACCCAGTTGACGACCGGACCCAAAGTGGCATTCACTGCAGTTTTATTGATCTTCACAGCCATTGCTTTTTCAACTGTGATCACATACAAATCAACTCTGTTGCCAGATGTATGGGTGAAGGCAATTTGTTTTTCATCCGGACTCCAGCTGACATTGCTGGCCAATAGGTTAATTGGTAAACCAGCGATGTTAGATTCTTTTCCGGTCGTGAGATTTTTCAGTTTCAATCCATTGATGAAGTTTTGTCGGCTCGGAGAATAATTATTTGGATTGAGTCGCAATCCCGCTACACGCACTTCGGGTTGTCCCAGTTCTTCAACAGTGGGATAGGAGTTGCGCTCCATGATCAGCATCCAGTTGGCTTTTTTATCGATGCTAACAGATGGCGTCGGTTTGGCCAGCAACAGATCTGCAATGGCTTTCGGTGGTGTCTGATATCCATTTGTGTTTTGTCCATGTACAGCAGTGAACAAGATCATAGATGCGATCAACAATATATTTCTCATGAGATTGATTTGGCTAAAGTTAGTTCAGAATGTTTATTCATTACCTTCGCAACCAAATTCTGTTTATGTCTGTATTGGTAGTCGGCACCATGGCCTTTGATTCCATAGAAACTCCCTTCGGCAAGAGCGATCGTATCATCGGCGGAGCCGCCACTTATATTGCCCTCAGCGCTTCCAATTTTGTAACCCCCATCAAGCAGGTTTCTGTTGTTGGCGGCGATTTCCCGCAGGAAGAACTCGATGACCTTGCAAATAGGGGTGTTATCCTGGAAGGGGTTCAGATCAAGAAGGACCAAAAGTCTTTCTTCTGGTCTGGTCGCTATCACATGGACATGAACGAGCGCGATACCCTCGATACACAATTGAATGTACTGGCGGATTTTCAGCCTATCGTGCCCGACAGCTATCAGGACTGTGAATTTGTGATGCTGGGCAATGGCGTACCGGCTGTACAGCATAGTGTGCTCAAACAGATGAAGAACAAGCCTAAGCTTGTGATCATGGATACCATGAATTTCTGGATGGAGACAGCCATGGAAGATCTGGAAAAACTGCTGAAAGATGTGGATGTATTGCTGGTGAACGACAGCGAAGCCCGCCAGCTTTCTGCACAATATTCATTGGTGAAAGCTGCCAAGGAAATTCTTGCCATGGGTCCTAAATACCTGGTAGTGAAAAAAGGCGAACATGGAGCACTGCTTTTCCATGGCGATCAGGTCTTCTTTGCACCGGCACTTCCACTGGAAGAGGTCTTCGATCCTACCGGAGCAGGAGATACATTCGCAGGCGGCTTCGTCGGACATCTGGCCAAAACAAAGGATATATCATTCGAGAATATGAAGACCGCCATCATCGTAGGGTCTGCCATGGCTTCCTTCTGCGTAGAGAAATTTGGTACCACGAGAATGAAGGAGATAACCAAGGATGAGATCAATGCCAGGATCAAACAATTTGTCAGTCTCGTCAACTTTGATATCAACCTGATCTGATCCCAATCAGTTTCTTGAAGCGATAGGCTTTGCCATTCGGCTCTGCCAACTCAGCCATGATGATATAGAAACCATCATTCAATTTGAGGTTGTTATGCAAGCCATTCCAGTAAAAACTTCCTTCTGAACCACACAGTTGGTTGTCGACAGGTTTTAATAGGAGCTGACCACCTTCACTGAACAGGTAAACATTCAGCATGCTTCCTTTCTTTTCTGTTTTGTAACGGATCTGCAGCAGATCATTGTAGCCATCGTTGTTCGGACTCACCACATCGGGAGTAATGGTCATGTTTGTAGTAGCGCTGTCACCTTTCCTGTATTGTGAGTTTTCATAGCCAGGAGTGCCATAGCCTGAGTTCGCAGATGCCGAATGCCAATTGTGATTTGATGATGTTTTCATAAAGGGATCAATGCGTTCCAGTGATACGCTGGAAACATCCCGCAACAACGGGAAATGCATATCATCAGTATATTTGAACTCATCTATAATTGTACCCTTTGCATTTAGCAGTATGATGTTGCCTTTGTCGTCAGGCATGGAAGGCATTGCAGAAGTTTCCATCAGCTGCAGCGAATTGCTCTTTTTCCATTGTCGCAATACAAACCCGGTATCAGTGGTGATGGCAATGGTTTCGGTAGGAAAAATATTGAAATGTTCGTTAGAGATCATGTAGGGGTTGCCAATTATTCCCTGATCATTTCTTGAAGTGAGGTACAATCCTTTTGCATTGATCACTGATCGGGAATTATTCCTGATCTCAACAAAATCAGCACCATCTGATGGCGGATTGAAAAGGATTTCATTGATCACAAGATCACCTGTAATAGGTTCTTTCGGAATGCCGGTTCGGATGCTGATCGTGTCTTTTGTATTCGTTCGGCACTGCTTGATCCCATTGATATCAAGCCTATAAATTTTTTCTGTCTCCATTTTTTTACTGAGTGTCAATTCAATCTCCCGAAAAAGGGGTGGCAAGATCCTGCTCTGCAAAAACAGTCCATCAAAGGGTTGCAACAGATAGTTGGATGTTGACAATGCTGAAAGGCTGTCTACTCCCTGATCAAGGATCAGCAAGAGTTTATCTGTACTGATGGCAATGCATTGTAATGCTCTTGTTTCATGTGTTTGAGATGTTGTATCGAAAATACTGTTTTCTTTTCCGGGTGTTCCTCCTTTTGCATCATCGCTGGATGTCCAGTTCCGGTTACTACAGGGCTGATGGGGATTGGTCATTTCCAGACTCCAGCCTCCATAGGATTTCACAGTATTTTTGTGCCAGCTATTTTTGTATTCAACAGCATGGATGGTTTTTCCATCGGGAGATTTCAGGGTGATAAGATCTCCTTCATTAGCAAGTGCCGGGAATGAGGTGAGCCCGATTATCTTTATCCCTCCAAAAAAAACTGCCTGCGTTCTGCTGCAGAGTACCACCATACAGTCGGGCTGCAATACATATGTTGAAGTGATGATGGCAATGGTGCTTCCGTTGTCGATTCGAAAGCGCAACAGATCAATCGGTTTACTGGAAATATTTTTCAGTTCGATGTATTCTGCATTGGGCAATCCCACGATCGGAGAGGGATCGGCCATGATCTCATTGATCACTATATCATATCGTTCCACCTGTGCTGAAAGCATACTGGTGCTCAGCAAACACAAAATCCACGCAAACGTTTTCATGGCGTGAAACTAGGTCTGGATGCATTGACGGAAAAGGTGAAAACAACATTTATTTGGCAGAAAAAAACAGGCTGATTAGTTTTGCATCGCAAATGTTGAAGAATAAACACACAAAAAAGAACAAGAAACAGTCCCATAGGGAAGGTTAGTTCCGTTTGTGTGTATCAAATATGTAACAGCCTTCCGAAAACCGGGAGGCTTTTTTTTAACCCAACCCGAAAGGGCAAAAAGACAAATATGAAAGTTGCTGTTGTAGGTGCTACCGGACTCGTGGGCACCAAAATGTTACAGGTTTTAGAAGAAAGAAATTTCCCTGTTACCGAATTGATCCCGGTTGCTTCTGAGAAATCGGTGGGCAAACAAGTAATCTTCAAGGGGAAACCTTATACAATTGTGGGCATGCAGACGGCAATCGACCTGAAACCGGCTGTAGCTATCTTTTCAGCAGGTGGAGGAACTTCCACACAATGGGCACCTGCATTTGCAGCAGCTGGCATCACGGTTATTGATAATTCTTCCGCCTGGAGGATGGATCCCACCAAGAAGCTCGTGGTTCCCGAGATCAATGCTGATGCATTGACCGCTGAAGATAAGATCATTGCCAATCCCAATTGTTCCACCATTCAGATGGTGGTGGCATTGGCTCCCTTGCACAAGCGTTACAAAGCCAAGCGTATTGTGGTGAGCACCTATCAGAGTGTTACCGGTACTGGAGTAAAAGCCGTGAACCAACTGATGAATGAAAGAAAAGGTGTGGAAGGCGAGATGGCTTATAAATATCCGATTGATCTCAACGTGATCCCGCAGATCGATGTGTTCCTCGACAATGGTTATACCAAAGAGGAAATGAAGATGGTATTGGAGACCAAGAAGATAATGCGTGATGATGATATCCGTGTTACCTCAACCACGGTGCGTATTCCGGTAATGGGCGGACACAGCGAAAGCGTGAACATTGAATTTGAGGAAGAATTTGATCTGGCTGAAGTAAGATCATTGCTGGCCGCTGCACCTGGTGTGGTGGTGGTGGATGATCCTGCCACACAGCAATATCCCATGCCCAAGGATGCACACGAACGCGATGAGGTTTTTGTTGGCAGGATCCGCAGGGATGAAACCCAGCCCAAGACCTTGAACATGTGGATCGTGAGTGATAACCTGCGCAAAGGTGCAGCTACCAATGCTGTGCAGATTGCGGAGTATCTGATGGGGAAGGGGTTGATTGGATAGGAAATGGGAGTTAGGAGATAGGAGATGGGAATTGGGAGAACAGTTAAAATTTCCAAATAAAAACTCCCCTCCTGGCCAGGAGGGGAGTTTTGTGTAAACCTATTTCAGGACATCTCGCTTTTTTCAGGACGAGTCATTGATGATTTTTAAATAATTAATTTTTTACTTACAAACTCCCAACTCCCAATTCCTAACCCCCAGTTCCTATCAATTCTATGAATGCATTCTCATCCAAAATCTGGATCGAAGCAATTTTCTTCGCCTTCTCCAACTTAGATCCAGCATCTTCGCCAACGATGAGATAATCAAGTTTTGAACTTACTCCTGAAAGTATTTTACCACCCTTGGCTTCCACCATGGATTCTGCATCGGAACGTTTGAGTTGGGTGAGGGTGCCGGTGAAGAGAAAACTTTTTCCGCTCAGACTTCCATCTACAGGTTGTTGCTTGATGCTGTTCAGCTGCAAGCCTGATGCTTCAAGTCTATTCAGCATCTCCACATTATGCGGGTTTGAAAAATATTGATGGATGCTTTCCGCCACCTTCACCCCTACATCTTCAATCTGTTGCAGTGCTTCTTTATCCATCTTGCTGAGATCCAGCAAATGGCTCACTGTCTGTGCCAATGTCTTCGCTGTTGTCTCTCCCACATAGCGGATACCCAAGGCATTGATCAATCGATAAAGTGGTTGTGCCTTTGATTTTTCGATGGCTTCACTGAGGTTGGTCACAGATTTCGCACCAAATCCTTCCATGGACTTCAGCTGATCAAAAGGCAGATGATAAATGGAAGGAATATCTTTCAGCCATCCCAATTCATGAAACTTTCGAATATTGGCATCGCCGAGTCCGCGTATGTCCATCGCATCCTTGCTGGTGAAATGGATCATCCGTTCCACCACCTGGGCATCACAGTTTTCATTGGGACAACGCCAAACGGCTTCCTCTTCTGGCTTGATGAGTGGGGTTTCACAGACGGGACATACCACGGGAAAAACAACAGGTGTTTCATTCCCGGTGCGCAGCTCCGGAAAGGATTTGACGATATAGGGTATGACATCGCCCGCTCTTTCCACCAGCAATGTATCACCGATCATGATGTTTTTTTCGCGGATGAAATCCTGGTTGTGCAGCGAGATGGAACTCACCATTACGCCACCGATGTGCACAGGTTGAATTTTTGCAACTGGGGTAACACTGCCTGTTCTTCCTACCTGGAATTCTACTTGTAATAATTTACTGGTGGATTGCCTCGCTTTGAATTTGAATGCGATGGCCCAGCGGGGATGATGGGTGGTCATGCCCAGCTTGTCCTGCAGCTGCATCTCATTCACTTTTATGACCAGACCGTCTATCTCATAAGGCAGCTCATCTCGCTGTTCTTCAAATGTTTTGCAGAAGGCGATGACGGCATCGATCCCTTTCAATACTTTTTTTTCCTTGACCGGACTCCTGAACCCCATCTCCCACAAGAGCTCCAGGCTTTCGGCATGTGAACGGATGGGTTGATGAGTTCCTTCATATTGTATATAAGCGATATGATAGAGGAAGGCTTCCAGATTTCTTTTGGCAACGATGCTGGCATCTTTGATACGAAGAGATCCTGAGGCAGCATTGCGTGGATTGGCTAGCGGAGGAAGATTCTGTTCCGCAAGCTGTTCGTTGTACTTGCGGAAATTATCCTTGTTCATCAACACCTCACCCCTGATCTCGATCTGTTGAATACCATATTTTGAAAAGGGGGCTGAAAGCGGAATGGATTTGATCTGTTTTAGGTTGAGGGTGATCTCTTCACCGGCCACCCCATCTCCTCTTGTTGCTCCTCTGTTGAACTGATCATTTTCGTAGATGATGGAAATGCTGGCGCCATCAAATTTAGGTTCTACGCAGTATTCCAGCTGATCAAGTCCGGATAACTCCCTTGCTTTTCTATCCCAATCAATGAGATCTTCAGCATTATAGGAATTCTCGAGCGACAGCATGGGAACGAGGTGCTGAACGGTGGTGAATTGTTTGGTGATGCCGGGGCCAACCCTTTGTGTAGGAGAATCAGGAGTGATCAGAGCAGGGTTTGTGGCTTCAACTTTTTCAAGTGCTTTGTAAAGCTGATCAAATTCGAGATCAGACACAAGCGGGTCATTCATCACATAATATCTGTTCTCATGAAACCGGATGATTGCTCTCAAGAGATCAATTTGTTCGGTCAGGAATTGGATGTCGCCCGAATTTCCCAGGAGTTCTTTTCCTTTTTCCAGGAACTGGATTGCTTTTTCTTCTGTGCTCGCCATAGCTAATGGCGAAGTTACCGCAGATGACGAAACTTTCCCCCGTTCAAACTTCTTGCTTGAAATTTTAAATTTCCCCTATTTTTGTTTTAACCCTTAACGTATTTTGTACACAATGCAAGAGCTTGCCAAACCCAACATCAATACCACGCCACTTGAACTGATGCCCGATTTTCAATTTGCCCTGTCTGTAGACTGCGTAATTCTGGGATATGATGAAGGGGTATTAAAAGTATTGCTCATCGAAAGTGACCTGCCTGCTTATAAAGGGCAATGGTCTTTGCTGGGGGATCTGTTGAGACCAGAGGAAGACCTGGATTCTGCTTCTTACCGGGTGTTGAGTGAGCGGACCGGACTAACCGATATGTTCCTAGAGCAAGTGAAAACTTTTGGTGCAGTGGATCGCCACCCTGCCGGTCGTGTGATCACGGTGGCCTATCTCGCATTGGTGAATGTAAAAGATCATCAGCTGAAGATCACCGACAATGCACTTCACTGGCATGCGGTTTCCGATATCAAAAGCATGGCTTTCGACCATAAGCTCATCCTTGATGCCTGCGTGGCAGCCTTGCAGCGGAAGATCCAGGAAGAACCGATCATTTTCAATTTGCTGGAAGATAAATTTTCACTCCGTGATCTGCAGCATGTTTTTGAACAGATCCTGGGTGTGGAATTTGACAGAAGGAATTTCCGTAAAAAACTCTTCACTACAGGTTTGCTTACCGATGAAAATGAAATGGAAAAGCAGGTCAGACACAGACCCGGTAAACTGTATTCCTTCAATCGTAAGGTGTACGAACAGATGAAAAGGAAGACCTTTGTGGGTCTGCAATTTTAAACTTGGGGGGCTGACATTAATTTTTTTGCTCAAAAATTTTATTGATTTTCAATTAGTTATAGAGGTGTCTTTTAAAAAAGATTCCTTTTTCTTCTTTTTTACGCCCTAACTCATCTACCTTTGCGCTCCCTTCCAAAATAAGGGGTGTTCCCGGGATGGCGGGACATTATTATCATCACCCGGATGTAAATCCGAAAAAAAGACAAAATGAGTAAACTACATTTCACCACAAAGCATGCAAATGCAGCTTCCGTACAGCGTAAATGGCACGTTGTGGACGGAACCAATCAAACTGTGGGACGTATCAGCAGTAAGATCGCTTCCGTATTGCGCGGAAAGAACAAGGCTTACTATTCGCCCCACGTTGACTGCGGTGACTTCGTCATCGTGATCAATGCAGAGAAAGTTGTATTCACCGGAAACAAGTTGCTGGAAAAAGAATACCAGCACGTAACTGGTTATCCAGGCGGACAAAAGATTGAAATTGCCAAGGACCTGATCAAGCGTCGTCCTGAGCAGATTATGGAAAGGGCTGTGAAGGGAATGCTTCCCAAGAACAGACTGGGCCGCAAGATGTTCAAGAAACTTTTTGTTTACGCTGGTGCCGAGCATCCGCACGGAGCACAGCAACCCACTCCTTTCAAATTCTAATTTCAAAACGACTTCAATCTAAACATAATGGAAAAACAGAAAAACGGACTTGGTCGCAGGAAAGAAGCGGTTACCCGTGTATTCCTTAGCAAAGGAGATGGTAACATCGTTGTAAACGACCTCGACTACAAAGTATATTTCCCACAGGTTTATTTGCAAAACCAGGTGGAGCTGCCAATCAATACTGTTGACGGTGCAGGAAAGTATGACATCAAGATCAACGCTGCCGGCGGCGGTAAAAAAGGACAGGCTGAAGCTTCTAAGCTCGGTATCGCCCGCGCCCTCATCTCCCTCAATCCTGAATTCAGGCCCGTGCTCAAAGCTGCTGGTCTGCTGAGAAGGGATCCAAGAGGTGTGGAAAGGAAGAAATTCGGTAAGAAGAAAGCCCGTAGAAGCTACCAGTTCAGCAAGCGTTAACAGTTCACCTCAATCACGAATCAAAAACATAAGTATACAATGGAAAATAATACTTCACTGCAGCAGCAACTCCTGGAAGCCGGTGTTCACTTCGGTCACCTTCGTAAGAAGTGGAACCCCAAGATGTTGCCATATATCTATGCAGAGAAAAAAGGCATCCACATCATCGATCTCAACAAGACTGTTGAATGTCTTCAGGAGACAGCCCTGGCACTGAAAAATATTGCCAAGAGCGGTAAGAAGATCATGTTCGTAGGAACAAAGAAGCAAGCAAAAGAGATCGTTACTGAGTGTGCTCAGCGCGTGAACATGCCTTATGTTACCGAGCGTTGGCTGGGTGGTATGCTTACCAACTTTAACACTGTTCGTAAGTCTGTAAAGAAAATGCAGACCATCGAAAAGATGTTGAGTGACGGCAGCTTTGACAGCGTTACCAAGAAAGAGCGTCTGCAATTGTCGCGCGACAAGGACAAAATGGAAAAAGTATTGGGCGGAATCGCTCAATTGGGTCGTGTACCTGCTGCTCTTTTCATCGTAGACATCGGGCATGAGCATATCGGACTTGCTGAAGCCAAGCGCCTCGGCATCACCACATTTGGCATGGTGGATACCAACTGCGATCCCAACAGAGTTGATTTCCCAGTACCTGCTAATGATGACGCTACCAAGTCTATCGCCATCATCACCAACTACATCACTGCTGCCATTGCAGAAGGTCTGGCTGAGCGTCAGGCTGAAAAATCTGATGAGGATGAGACAGAAGATTCAGGAGAAAACGCATTGAAGTTTTCTGTGGATGATGAAGGTGGAGATGCAGATGCTGCCAAGAAAGGCAAACCTGCTCCGAAGCGCAGGATTCCTGCTGCCGGTGCCGGCGGTAGAAAGCCAGCGATGAAGAAATAATCAATCAAACGATAACCAAAATATTCTGAATCAATATGTCAACAACAATAACAGCTGCAGACATCAACAAGCTCCGTCAGATGACTGGAGCCGGTATGATGGATTGCCGCAAAGCACTCACCGAGAACAATGGTGATTTCGAAGCAGCCATCGACTGGCTGAGGAAGAAAGGACAAAAAGTAGCCGCTCTCAGGGGTGACCGTGAAGCAAAAGAAGGCGTAGTGCTTGCCAAGACCACTGCAGACAACAAGACTGGTATTACACTTTGCCTGAGCTGTGAAACTGATTTCGTGAGCAAGAATGGCGACTTCATCGCTTTCGCACAAAGCATCATGGACGCAGCCATTGCCAACAATGTGAAGAATACAGAAGAACTGAACAGTGCTGAGGTGAATGGTGCCAAAATCGCTGACCTCGTGAATGATAAGTTGGCCAGCATTGGTGAGAAGATCGGTATCTCTAAGTTCGAGCGCATTGATGCTGATTTCGTTTCTTCCTATATCCATGGTGCAAACAGAATGGGTGTATTGGTGGGTTTGAACAAAGAGCAGTCTGAAGTAGGCAAGGATCTTGCTATGCAGATCGCTGCCATGAATCCAGTTGCGATCGACCAAAGCTCAGTTGCTCCAGAAGTAGTGGAGAGAGAAAAAAACATCATCATTGACCTGATCAAGAATGATCCCAAAATGGCTGGTAAGCCTGATGAGATGATCTCCAAAATCGCCGATGGTAAGCTGAATGCCTTTTTCAAGGAAAGCACCCTGGTTGCACAGGCTTTCGTGAAGGATGCAGGTATGTCAGTTGGTGACTACATCAAATCAAAAGACAGCGACCTGAAGGTTGTTTCCTTCAAGCGTGTTGCTTTGGGTTAATCCCGATAAGTTTTTGTAAATGAGAAGGGCTTCCAATTGGAAGCCCTTTTTGTATCTTCGCAATATGCAACCCAAATACAAACGCATCCTTCTCAAATTATCAGGGGAATCCCTGATGGGAGAAAACAGTTTCGGCATTGATCCCAACATGGTCAATAAATATGCCCAAGAGATCAAGAGTGTTGTGGACCTTGGCGTTGAAGTAGCGATTGTAATAGGAGGAGGTAACATCTACCGTGGCATGAATGAATCTGAAACCGGCATCGAGAGAGCACATGGTGATTATATGGGAATGCTGGCTACGGTGATCAATGGAATGGCCATACAGGCCATGCTGGAGAAGCAAGGAATGTATACGCGACTGCTGAGTGCCATTAAGATGGAACAAGTGGCTGAGCCTTATATCCGCAGAAGAGCCATCAGGCATTTGGAAAAACATCGTATTGTGATCTTCGGTGCAGGAACAGGCAATCCATATTTCACTACAGATACTGCAGGCTCATTGAGAGCCATCGAAATTCAGGCTGATGTGATCCTGAAGGGAACAAGGGTTAACGGCATCTACACGGCTGATCCGGAAAAAGATCCTACTGCTACAAAATATGAAACCATCAGTTTCAAGGAATGCATCGACAAGAACCTGAAGATCATGGACATGACCGCATTCACGCTCTGTATGGAAAATAATTTACCCATCATCGTTTTTGATATGAACACCGAGGGTAACCTGAAGAGGCTGGTGCTCGGTGATCAGATTGGAACGTTGGTGAAATAGTTTTTATGTCCATTTCCTCTATACGCAAAGACTACCAACTCCAATCACTCTCCGAAAAAGATGTGAAGCAGGATCCATTTGCGCAGTTTACACAATGGTGGGATGAGGCTGTAGCATCAGAGATTATTGAAGTGAATGCCATGACACTTTCTACGGTTACCGCAGAGGGGAGGCCTTCAGCGAGGATCGTGTTGCTGAAAGGGTTTGATACAAATGGTTTTGTGTTCTTCACCAACTATGAGAGTAATAAAGGGCAGCAGCTGACAGCAAATCCTTTTGCTTCGCTGGTATTTTTTTGGAAAGAGCTGGAGCGACAGGTAAGAATTGAAGGAACAGTTGTGAAGGTCAGCGACCAAGAGAGCGATGATTATTTTCATAGCAGACCACAAGGCAGTCAGCTCGGTGCCATTGCTTCTCCTCAAAGCCGGATCATTGAAGGCCGAAGTATAATCGAAAAGAATCTGGAATCCTTACAAGAAAAATATCAGGGGTCAGTTATTCCAAGGCCATCTCATTGGGGTGGATACAGGATAGTGCCAGACACCATTGAATTCTGGCAGGGTCGAAGTAGTCGCTTGCACGACAGAATAAAATACATCAAAGAGGGCAATGACTGGAAGATAGTCAGGCTGGCACCTTAAATACAGGTTGAAGGGGTTGAAGTGGTTTAAGTAATATTCTTCAACCTCTTCAACTTCTCTCAACCTGAATGCCAATTAGTTCGCCTTTGGAGCAGTAGTCTTCTTTGTCTTAGCAGGTCTTGACTTGCCAAATGAACCTTTGAAGATCTTGCCTTTCTTTGTTTTTTTGTCGCCTCTTCCCATTGTATTTGATTTTTAGGAACTCGAAGGTAAAAAAAAAGCAAGACATCGTCTTGCTTTTTAAATGATTTGGTTGCGGTTAGATCTTGGAAGAAAGTTCCTTACCAGCCTTGAAGCGTGCAACCTTCTTGGCTTTGATCTTGATTACAGCACCAGTCTGAGGATTACGACCAGTACGAGCAGCCCTCTTGGTTACGGAGAAAGTACCGAAACCTACCAGGGTTACCTTACCACCGCCTTTCAGGGTCTTGGTGATCGCGCTTACAAATGAATCCAGTGCAGCGTTCGCTTGCGTCTTGGTGATGCCAGCGTCATCAGCGAGCTTGGCGATCAATTCGGCTTTGTTCATAAATGAAATTTTTAATTTGTTAGTGCAACAAATTTAGAAGGTTTTTGATACCAACAAAATTTTTCTTTTCCACTTTTTTCCGCTACAAGTCAGTCCTGCACTGCATTTTAGCGAATCGCTGAATTTATACTTTTCCACAGTTATTGCACAATTTCCATTAATGTCCGAAAGGCCAGTACCTTCTCTCCCCAGCGCTGTTGTGCGCTCAAACGCAGTGCTGGCGCATGTTTGGCAATATAGACATCATGTTCTTCCATTCCGGGAAAGATGAATTGAACAGCAAAAGTGATGCCTTCCGACTCATCGGTATCCAGTAAACGCAATATTTTGAATTCGCTGAAAAGCCCTGTGGACATCATTTCCGGGGCATGATGTTGTTTCAACCATTCCAGCCATTCTTCCTTGATCTCGTGGGAAACCAGATAGGTGATGTTGTAAACCAGCATAGGGGTTATATTGAAATTTCAAGGTAAACGGGACAATGATCGCTGTGTTTCACATCGGGATAGATCTCGGATGACTTGATCTTATTTTTCAGATTTTCTGTGACGTTGATGTAATCTATTCTCCAGCCTTTGTTGTTCAGTCGCACGCTGGGAAAACGCTGGCTCCACCACGAATAGCGGTGTGGTTCAGGATGCAATGTACGAAAGCTGTCTACCCAGCCTGATGCAAAGAAATCATCCATCCATGCACGTTCTTCCGGTAAGAAACCGGTTGTGTTCTTATTTCCCTTTGGATCATGGATATCCATCTCACAATGGGCAATGTTATAATCACCACAGAGTATAATCCCATCATGCTTTTTTTTGATCTTGTTGATCCAGGGCAACAATTCATTCAGCCATTCCATTTTGAATGACTGCCTCTCTTCACCGGAAGTACCAGAGGGGAAATAGGCATTGATCAGCAATAATTTTCCAAAATGCAATTGTATCACCCTTCCTTCGTCATCACTTTGTGCATGTCCGTTGCCCTGCACTACTTTATCCGGTTTGATCTTTGTAAATACAGCAACTCCGCTATATCCTTTTTTGCTGCTGGCACTGAACCAATGGTCTTCAAATCCCAACGCACGGATTGCAGTCATGTCTACATCTTCTTGCGTTGCTTTGGTCTCCTGCAAACAAATTATATCAGCAGGATCCGTCTGCAACCATTCTACAAATCCTTTCTTGATTGCAGCTCTGATGCCATTAACATTATAAGAAATAATCCTCATTTTTATTTCTAAAGTATTTTGAAAATTTAAAACTTCCCTCCTGGCCAGGAGGGAAGTTTTAAATTTTTTTAATTCCTAATTCCTAACTCCTAATTCCCATCTCCCAGTTCCCATCTCCCAGTTCCCATCTCCCCTTATTCCAGCACCGGCCTCAACCATCTCTCTGCTTCTTCCAGACTCATGCCTTTTCTTGCGGCATAATCATTCAGCTGATCCTTACTGATCTTGCCTACACCAAAATAGCGTGCATCCGGATGTGAAAAATACCAGCCACAAACTGAAGAAGCCGGATACATGGCAAGAGATTCAGTTAGCTTGATATCAATCTTATTTGTTGCATCGAGCAAATGGAAGAGTTTGCGTTTTTCGGTATGATCGGGACAAGCCGGATAGCCGGGAGCAGGACGAATACCGCTATAATCTTCTCTGATCAACGCTTCATTGTCCAATGTCTCATTTTTATCATAGCCCCAATATTCTTTCCTCACTTGCAGGTGCAGGTATTCGGCCAATGCTTCTGCAAGCCTGTCGGCCAAGGCCTGCAAAAGGATTTTGTTATAATCGTCGTGAGCCGACTCAAAATTTTTGATGTGCTCTTCAATGCCATGAATGGTAACTGCAAACGCACCAATATGGTCCTGTTGTTTTGTTTCTGAAGGTGCAATGAAATCGGCAAGAGAATAGTTGGGCTGACCTGCAGCTTTTTTGGATTGCTGTCTTAAAAATTCCAGCGATTGTCCTTCAAGTTGATCAAGATCCATCAGCGTAACCGTATCCTTGCCATCACTGTTGGCAGGCCAGAAACCAATTACAGCCTTGGGCTCAAGCCATTTTTCCTGAACGATTTTGTCGAGCATGGCCAAAGCATCCTGATGTAGCTTTGTTGCTTCCTGTCCCACTTTCTCATCTTTGAGAATACCAGGATATTTTCCATGCAATTCCCATGCGATGAAGAATGGTGTCCAATCGATATACGGAATGAGTTCTTTGATTGCAATATTTTCGATCACTTTTTTGCCGGTAAATTCCGGTCTAGTGAAGGTTGTGTTGTTCCAATCGATCTTCATACGATTGGCAACAGCATCTGTATAGGAAATATTTTCCTTGTTGTTTTTCTTGTTGGCAAATTCCTCTCTCAGTTTCGCATATTCAATGCTGATGTTACCCAGCAGGTCTTGCTTGTTTTGGTTGAGTAGGGATCCTGCTACAGAAACACTTCTCGATGCATCCAGCACATGCACTACTCCTCCATCAAACTGTGGCGCGATCTTCAATGCAGTATGCATCCTTGAGGTAGTGGCGCCTCCGATCAGCAGGGGTTGCTTCATGCCTCTTCTTTTCATTTCCGAAGCCACATGCACCATCTCATCCAATGATGGCGTGATGAGTCCGCTGAGTCCGATGATGTCTGCCTGCTGTTTCTGCGCTTCATCCAGGATTTTGTCGGCCGATACCATCACCCCAAGATCAATGATCTCATAACCATTGCAACCCAGCACCACACCCACAATATTTTTTCCGATATCGTGCACATCTCCCTTCACTGTTGCCAGCAATATTTTTCCGGCTGATGAGGCCTGTTGTTTTTCAGCTTCAATGTATGGCGTAAGTACGGCAACACTTTTCTTCATCACGCGCGCACTCTTCACTACTTGCGGTAAGAACATTTTGCCAACACCAAAAAGATCACCCACCACGTTCATGCCGTCCATGAGCGGACCTTCGATTACATCGAGTGGTCTAGGATATTTTTGTCTGGCTTCCTCGGTATCTGCATCAATGAATTCGGTGATGCCATTGATCAGGGCATGTTTCAGTCTGTCTTCAACTGATGCCATTCTCCATTCCTCTTGTCCTTTGTCCTTCGTCCCTTGTCCTTTATCTTTCACCGTCTCTGCAAAAACAATTAGTTTCTCCGTAGCACCATTGTCATCGTTGTTCTTATTGAGGATCACATCTTCACAAAGAGTGCGGAGGGTTGGATCGATCTCGTCGTAAATCACCAGCTGTCCGGCATTTACAATACCCATGTCCATGCCGGCCTTGATGGCATGAAAAAGAAATACCGAATGCATGGCTTCCCTCACATGGTCGTTGCCTCTGAATGAGAAGGAGAGGTTGCTGACACCTCCGGATATTTTGATGAGTGGATATTTTTGTTTGAGGGTGCGGGTCGCTTCGATGAAGTCAACACCATAATTGTTATGCTCCTCAAGACCAGTAGCAACCGCAAAGATGTTGAGATCAAAGATGATGTCTGAAGGGGGAAAGCCAACCTGCTTCGTTAAGATCTCATACGCGCGCTCGCCAATCTTTACGCGGCGTTCGAGTGTATCGGCTTGTCCTTGCTCATCAAAGGCCATCACAATCACAGCTGCACCAAAGCTTCTGCAAATGATGGCCTGCTCAATGAATTTTTCTTCTCCTTCTTTCAATGAGATGGAGTTGACGATGCATTTGCCTTGTACACATTTCAGTCCGGCTTCGATGATCGAAAATTTACTGGAATCGATCATGATGGGGATGCGCGCAATATCCGGTTCACTCTGCAGCAGGTTCAGATAAGTCACCATTTCTTTTTCTCCATCCAGCAGGGCATCGTCCATGTTCACATCCAGCACCTGAGCTCCGTTCTCCACTTGTTGTCTGGCAACGCCCAGTGCTTCTTCGTATTTTTCTTCTTTGATGAGTCGTGCAAATTTCTTGGAACCTGTAACATTGGTCCGCTCACCCACGTTCACAAAATTCGTCTCCGGGCGGATAACCAACGGCTCCAATCCGGATAATCTCATGTAGGGTTTTATGTGTACTCGTTCAGACATTTTTTAATTTTATTCAATTTCAACGACCGGAAGCATCCTCGCCTCCAACTTCCTCACCTGATCTGCTATATGTTTGATGTGATCAGGAGTGGTGCCGCAGCATCCACCCACAATATTCACAAATCCTTTTTCTGCCCACTCTTCGATGAAGTGTGCTGTTTGTGCTGGTTCTTCATCGTATTCACCCATCGCATTGGGCAGACCGGCATTCGGATAGGCCGAAGTATAGCAGGCTGCGATCTGCGAAAGTTCTTCGATGTGTGATCGCATCTGATTGGCGCCGAGGGCACAGTTCAGTCCCACACTCAATGGCTTTGCATGTTCGATGCTGGTATAAAATGCTTCCAGTGTTTGTCCGCTCAATGTTCTGCCTGATGCATCGGTAATGGTTCCGCTGATCATGAGTGGCAGTTCCTGCATCTTGTGATCGCGGAAGAATTTCTTCACGGCATAGATGGCAGCCTTTGCATTGAGGGTATCAAAAATGGTTTCAATCAACAATACATCAACGCCTCCTTCCACCAATCCCTTTACCTGCTCGTAGTATGCTTCGGCTACTTCATCAAAATGGATGGCGCGAAAACCGGGATTGTTCACGTCGGGGGAAAGGGAAAGGGTTTTGTTCATGGGACCAATAGCGCCGGCAACGAATGGGCCATCTGCAGCTTTTTTCTCGGGATGTTTTACCCAATATTGCTCAACGGCCTTGCGGGCACATTGGGCTGCGGCGATGTTGATCTCGAACGACAATTCACTCATGTTATAGTCGGCCATGGAAACGCGCTGGGCATTGAAGGTATTGGTCTCAATGATGTCTGCACCGGCCTCAAGATATTGCAGGTGGATATCTTCTATGATCTGTGGTTGTGTGAGGCACAACAGATCATTGTTGCCCTTGAGATCTGAGGGCCAGTCGGCAAATCTTGTGCCCCTGTAATCGGCTTCTGTCAGCTTGTGTCGCTGGATCATGGTACCCATGGCCCCGTCGATGACCAGGATCCGCTGGGAGAGGAGTTTTTCTATTGCGTGCATAGCGGGGGCAAAGGTACAAAATAGGAGTTAGGAATTAGACATTAGGAATTAGGAGATGGGAGTTTGTTAACTTTACAGCATGAATCTTTCATCGGGGTTATTGGAGGCGGCAGTAAAAGAGTTTTCGAAGTTGCCGGGTATTGGCAAGAAGACAGCCCTGCGATTGGTACTTCACCTGTTGAAGCAGGAGAAAGAGGATGTACAACTGTTCAGCGATACCATAGAAAGAATGCGCAGGGAGATAAAATTCTGTTCAAACTGTTTCAATATATCGGATGGTGATCTTTGCGCCATTTGTCTCAATCCGGGTCGTAAAAAAGAAGTGATCTGTGTGGTGGAGAACATCCGTGATGTGATCGCGATTGAATCCACAGAGCAATATCATGGAAGCTATCATGTGTTGGGCGGGGTGATCTCACCACTGGATGGTATTGGTCCGGATCAGTTGAAGATTGAATCACTGGTGACGAGGGTTCAACAAGAGGGAACCAAAGAGATTGTCTTTGCGTTGAGTCCTACCATCCAGGGCGATACCACCATTTACTACGTTCGCAAAAAACTCAACATACCGGAATTGAAATTCACAACCATTGCCAGGGGTATTTCATTTGGTGGTGAGTTGGAGTATGCGGATGAGATGACATTGGCGAAGAGCATTCGCAACCGTTTGCCGGTAGATAGCTATATACAGTGATCAGTATTATTTTTTGAATTCAGCCATATCGAGACGAAGTTCATTATCCCAATTGGAACGCACCATCAATGTTTGTTTTCGTGCCACAACAATTTCGGGTTGTAATTTTTTCCAGTAGTTTCCTGTATCCCATTTGCCGTTGTTGTTGCGATCGAAGAGAACGCTGATCTGGTATTCGCCGGGGTTGAACAGTTTGATGGTATGCCTGCTGCCGGTGATGGGATGTTTAAGGATGGTTCTGTTTTCTTTGATCAGCAGGAGGATGGCATGAGCTGAGGTATCGATATTATCAAATCGTATGTCCATGCTACCATAATCACTTTCTTTCTTGCTGGTGAAGGGGATGGTATCGGTTTTGATGAATTTATTCCCCATGGTGTCGGAGGCAAATTCTTTTTCCAGCACAAGATTGTACGCTGTGTTTTCAGTCCACTTGTGTATGAAAGTGAGTTGCTTGTTTGCGGTATCCTTTTCGATCTGGTAAGTCAGTCGGTTAAAGGTTTTATCAGTAAGTCGGATCTTGGATGTGTCCAGTGTTTTGAAAGGATGTTCGGATGTTAGGGTGAGATTTTTGAGCAGGTCTTGTCTCCCGCCGTCGAGGTTATTGGCCAATCTCAATCGGACATCCTCTGATTTTTTTGCAGCAGTGGTTTTGGATGTTGAGGATTTTGCCAGTGGTTTTATTTCTCTCTCTTCTTCAAATGCATAGAGTGTTACAGAGGTATCAGTACCAATATTGACCGATTGGTTGAGGAAGGCGATCATTTCGCTGGGTTGATCATATTTTTTTCCGCCGTCGGCATCCTTGATGGCGAAGAGATGGTATTGTCCGGGTTTAAGGTTGCGAAAGAGGAAGCTGCCGTCGCCTTTCAGTTTGGTATAGTAGCGGGGTTTTTCTTTGGCCACTGCGGAATCATCCGGGTTGCGGTGCAGCACCGCGATCAGGGTACTATCGGTTTTTCCTGTTTCTGCCACAATCACTTTTCCGGTGAGGAAGGCGGAGTCGATGGTATTCCCGGTGGAGAAGGTGAAGAAGAAGTTTTTCAGTTCGTTGTTTTCGTTGATGTCTCTGATTGCATTTCCGAAATCGATGCTATATGTTGTGTTTTCTTCGAGCGTGTCTTTCAGTTTGATGGTTACTGTTTTCAGTTTGCTTTCTGCGAAGGGATTGTTTTTGGGTGTAGGGGAATAGGAAAGTTTTTCGAAAGGATTATCGAGCGAAACATATTCATCAAATACCAGTGTGATCTTATCTCCCTTGAAATTTTTGGCCCCAAATTCTGGCAGTGCTGCAAGCAGTTTCGGAGGAATACTATCCCTTGGCCCACCCGTTGGCGCCACCTGTTGTCCGCAGGAGGAGAGGAGGATGAGGGCTATTATGGCGGTGAGGAGTTTCATTAAGGTTGAGAGAGGTTGAGAGAAGTTTAGAGAGGTTTAAGTTTTTTTGTCATCCCGAGCAAAGCGAGGGATCTGCATTTTCTTCTGCAATTTACAACAAGAAAGCGCATATGAATGTTAAACATGCACTTAACTGTACCTCTCACAACCTCTCTAAACTTCTCTCAACCTCCCTCAACATTATGGCAGTTCACTCTCTCAAACAAACCCAATTCCTCCCCATCACACTCGATGAGGCGTGGGATTTCTTTTCGCATCCGAAGAATCTCGCGGTGATGACGCCGGAGTATTTGAATTTAAAATTCACCAATGAATTGTATGGTGAGGAGATGTATCCAGGGCAGGTGATGACCTACAATGTAAGGCCTGTTTTGGGTATTCCGATGTTTTGGATGACAGAGATCACACATGTGGTTCCCAAGAAATTTTTTGTCGACGAACAACGGTTCGGTCCTTATGCCTTATGGCATCACCAGCATCATTTCGAAGAAGTGGAGGGAGGTGTAATGATGACCGATCTGATACACTACAAAGCTCCATTGGGATTTTTAGGTGACATAGCCGTCGCGTTTTTTATCAAGAAGCAGCTGGAAGGAATATTTGAGTTTAGGAAGAGGAAACTAGTGGAGATATTTGGTTGAGGGGGTTGAAGTGGTTGAAGGGGTTGAGGAGGTTGAGGGGGTTGAAGTGGTTGAAGTAGTTTAAGTTTTAATCTTCAACCACTTCAACCTCCTCAACCCCTTCAACTATTTCAACCTTCTTACAAAATAAATTGCACCCGCAGCTCTTCTACATACTCCCTATCGAAATTATATTTAGCTGCTACTTCATCTATTGAGCATCCTGCCTTCAGGTCAGTCAGGGCCGATGAAAGATTTTTTATTGCTTCTTGTCGTCCTTCTTTTCTTCCTTCTTCTCTTCCTTCCTGTCTTTCCAGGGTCATGGTAGTATGATACTGCCGTATACTATCGAGGTATAATTCATATCCTCTGATCTGCTCAGGGGTGAAGTTCTTACTTTCCAGAGATTCCATGGCTTCGCTGATCTCCGTATAACGAGCATATTCTTCTGGAGAAAGCCTGTCGAATAAGGTAGGTTCTGTGAAATACATAAGCCAACGGTCTTGAGGTTTACTGATATCAAATTTATTCAATTTTCTCCATTTGGGAAGCTCGATCAAAATGATCTGCATATCCTCGATATAGTCGTTATGGTCATTGCGGCTAGAGAAAGTATAGTGATGATACCATTGGTTTTCATCGGGTTTCAGCCGATGATCCAGTATGTTCAGTGAATATACTGGTTGCGCAAGGGTGTATGATTCATTTTTGGAGAGCTGTCTAGAATAGACCTTAGCAGTATTCATGAGGATGCGCTTGGTAAATCCAGTTTGTCTTGCCACTTGCATTTCAACTATAAAAGATCTTCCGTGGTTATCAACGCAGTGTACATCAACTATTGAATTCTTGCCATCGTCTTTATCAGGAATGATCTCAGGGTTGATGTATTGGATCTCAACAATGGGATATTGCAAAGGGAGGAAATTATTCAATAGACTAATTAGCAAATGCGGTTTCTCTCCAAAGACCTTCTTGAAAGCGAGGTCTGACTTCGTGTCGATGATGTTCATTTTTTTTGAACAAAAATCGAGTTGTATGAAAGATGGAAAAAGGTGTTTTCACCGTCTTATGGAAGTGTTTTTCTCTTTAAAGTTGAAGGGGTTGAAGTGTTGTTTTCAATTGCCCCGGACTTTAGTCCGGGGATTATGTTGAGGATGAATTTATTGTTATATATAGATTAACACTTCATCTTTTTTTGTTTCCGCCGACTAAAGTCGGCGGCAATTGAAAACAGCCTCATTTTTTTTCTACCACCCCGCCTCCAGACGCTCTGCGGCTATGCCGCATCGGTCTGGATGCACCCCTCCTGGCCTGCCTGCCGGCAGGCAGGCCAGGAGGGGATTTTTTTTATATTTTTCAACCTCTCTCAACCTCTCTCAACCTCTCTCAACCTCTCTCAACCTCCCTCAACTTTTCTTCAACCCCCTCAACTTCTTCAACCCCCTCAACCTCTTCAACATTCATCACCCCGGCATCCTCGAAATATACTTCTCAATTTGTTTGATCTGGTCTACTACCTGATCTTGTGTGGGTTTCTGGGCTTTTGCTTTTCTGAAGAAATCTTTGGCGGCGCGGAATTCGCGTTTTTGGATCATGATCTGGCACATCTGGAGGTAGGCCATGGCGGAACTTTCTTTATCAGGGATACCGGCTTTGATGGCGGCGCGGATCAGGCTTTCTCCTTCTTTCATGTTTCCTTTTTGCATGGCCATCATACCCAGCTGTAGTTTATTGGCCCCTTCGGCTTCTTTCATGGGCAGGCCTAAGTCGAGGCTTTTCTTCATGTGTTTTTCAGCACTGTCGAAATCCTGTTTGGTCATGGCGATGTTGCCCTTGAGGGTATAATACACTGAGCGGATGGGTGTGTAGAGGAGTCCGGGGAAGCGAATTCCGTTGAGGATTTTTTCGGCGCCATCGAAATCGCCTTGTTCGAG